>WQYJ01000169.1 GCA_009781325.1 Propionibacteriaceae bacterium
AGGATGAGAAGGGTAACACAGTGTGTACCGCAGCGGTTCAGGCTAATAAGACCTGGTCGTGTACACCAACTAATCCTCTCGATGATGGTGATCACACTCTGACTGCGACTGAGAAGGATACGGCTGGGAATGTTTCACAGCCATCACCTCCAGTGAATATCTCGATTGACACTGTCGCTCCGGTTCCTCCGGTGATCACTGATCCTGCAACCGGCGGCAAGCCGATTAACAACACAACCCCGCCAATTAAGGGGACAGGTGAAGAAGAAGGCAATGAGATCACTGTCTACGATGGGAAGAACCCCACACCAGTGTGTACTGCAGTTGTGCAAGCTGACCTGACTTGGTCCTGCATACCTGATGCACCGCTGGGCGATGGTGATCATAGTTTGACTGCTAAAGAAGAAGACAAGGCTGGAAATATCTCTGACCCATCAGCTCCAGTCGTAGTGACGATCCGTACCACTGCCCCATCCGATCCGGTTGTGGATGAGACTAACGGATCTGTGGTGACAGGTATGACTGATCCAGACACCACAGTCACTGTTCATGACGAAGACGGCAACCCGATTCCAGGGTGTATCAATATCAAGCCAGCGGCAGGAAAGTTCGTCTGCACGCCGGAAATCGAGATACCTGCTGGAAGCGAGCTCACAGTCGTCGCAACAGATCCTGCTGGAAACGAATCGCGTCCTGTGGACGTCGAAGTGCTTCCGCTGATCGCTGAACTCCAGTACGACAACAGGCTGCCAGGTGAATCTCAGGTTGTTACCGGTCGTCACTTCAACCCCGGTGAGAGGGTTTGTATGTCGATCGATGGTGACCCAACGAACTATGGCTGCCAGACGGCTAATGATGAAGGTGTGGTGACATTCGCCTTTACGATCCCTGCAAATGTCCCAGTCGGTCGGGATACGATCCACTTGACCGGTGAGACATCTGGCGGAGCGCAGGCACACTTCATCGTTGCTCCTCGTCCTGTTGTTGCAGTAAAGACAGGCGGTACCTCCCGGGTATCCGATCTGTCAGTGCCAGCCCTGGCTGGTTTGGTAATGGTCCTCGCCGGGCTCTGGATACTTCCCAGGGTCAAGCGAAGTGGTCAGGGGAGAGTATTCTCCTGATACTGGTTTGAGTGATTCCCCCCTCAAACCAAGGGGACCGCCCTGCCCGGGGCGGTCCCTTTCCTCCCCAAAACCTATTTAATAACGATGACTTTAGGAGATGAGATGATTATCGTAGGTGAGAAGGAGGCTTGCATGACAGCGATGGAGGCAGCCCTCGACGAGTTTCGGGCCCATTTCGGCTACAAACCCGATGGTGTCTGGGAAGCCCCCGGGAGGGTGAACCTGATCGGTGAACACACCGATTACAACGGCGGTCTCGTACTGCCCATCGCTCTTCCACAGCGTACCTATGTGGCTCTCAGCAGCCGCAGCGACAACTTTATGAGGCTCGCCTCCACAGGGCGAGACCAGGCATCGCTGATCAACCTCACAAGAATCACTCGGGGCCACCCCAACGGATGGGAGCGCTATCCGGCTGGGGTTTTGTGGGCATTGAAACAACGCGGCTATGACATCTGCGGGGTCGATGCCACCTTTGCCTCAGAAGTACCCATCGGGTCGGGTCTATCCAGTTCAGCCGCCATCGAAGGGGCGATGGCTGTGGCAGCATCCGATGTCTTCAACTTGGGATTGCTCGAAGACGACAACGGTCGTACGATCCTAGCTAACCTGTGTCAACAAGCAGAGAACGAGATCGCCGGGGCGCCGACCGGGGGAATGGATCAGGCCGCAGCCTTGCGTTCCCGCAAAGGATATGCCCTGTTCCTTGACTGCGCCGACTCCTCTGTGCGCCACATTCGCTTCGATCTCGCCGCCTATGGTCTGACCCTGCTGATCATCGATACCGAAGTCACACACTCCCACTCAACTGGCAAGTACGGTTATCGTCGTGCTGATTGCGAGCGGGCCTGTGAACAGTTGGGGGTGTCATCGCTGCGTGAAATTAGGATGACGGACCTGCCGTGGATCCTGCCGAAGCTTTCCAGCCCAATTCTACAAAAGCGGGTACGTCATGTCGTGACCGAGATCGAGAGGGTTCGCTTGGCTGTTCAAGCGATCCAAGCCGAGGACTACCTAGAACTCGGTAAGCTCTTCCAGGACTCGCATGTCTCCTTGAGGGATGACTACGAGGTTTCCTGCCATGAACTTGACCTCGCCGTGGTCAGCGCCCTCGAAGCTGGTGCACTTGGCGCTCGCATGACCGGAGGGGGCTTCGGCGGTTGTGCGATCGCACTGGTCTATACCCAGGCTTTGGAGGCCACACAAGAATCGATCAGACGTACATTCTCCAAGCGCGGCTATCACATGCCGAGCTTCCTTGTTGCTGATCCTGCGTCACCTGCCAGGCGTACAGAGATCTGAAACCCCCATCCCACAATCTGCCCCCTGGGGACGGTTACTTGGCGATCACGGGGAATCTGCCCGGTGAGTAAGCGTCCCCAGAGGGGATTCCAGGCTAGGAATTAATGCCCCTGTAACCAGGCGAGGACAGCGAGTACGCGTCTGTGCGCTTCTGTGTTCACCGGAAGATCGAGTTTTGTGAAGATCGAGGAAATGTGCTTCTCAACTGCCCCTTCGGAAAGCCATAGTTTCTTCTGGATAGCCTGGTTAGACAGCCCTTGCGCTATGAGGGCTAAGACCTCGCGTTCACGAGCAGTGAGTCTTTCCAGGGGAGAGGCGGGGGAGTGGACCAGCAGTTGTGCGACGACTTCGGGGTCTATGACACTGCCCCCTGAGGCAATCCTGGCAATCGCATCGTTGAGAGCGGCCAGATCAGCGATCCTGTCTTTGAGTAGATATCCCACACCTCCGCGTCCATCCATAAACAAGGATCTGGCATAGGACTGCTCCACATAAGCGGACAAAACTAGGATCGCAAGGTGGGGATATCGCTGGCGAAGTTCTCCGGCCGCCCGCAATCCGTCATCAGTGTTGTCGGGCGGCATTCGTACATCGGTAATGACTAGGTCAGGCAGATCCTCAGCCACAGCATCGATGAGGTCGGGTGCTGTTCCCACACAGGCAATCACCTGGTGACCAGCCTCTTCCAGCAGGCGTACGAGGCCCTCACGCAGGAGTGCTGAGTCTTCGGCCAGAATGATCCTCATGAGTGTAGCCTACTGGAGCTATCGAAGAGTGACACCGACGTTGAGCATGGTCCCGCCGTCAGCCGGAGACTCCACCGACAGGAACCCTCCCACAGAGTCGAGGCGCTCCTTGATCCCAGCCAGACCGTGGCCGGGTAGGAGTGCTGCTCCGCCCGTACCATTGTCAGTGACCGAGGCTGTGATGGCGAAGAGTGTCTGGACCAGATTGATGTGGAGCTTGGTTGCACCGGAATGCTTGGCTGCATTGGCGAGGGCTTCGCAGACGGCGAAGTAGATCGCCCGCTCAATGGCATCCGGGGGACGCTCGCCGGTCATATCGGACGTGACCGATGTGGGAATGCTGGAGGTGGCGGCTACGGATTGAATGGCATGCTTGAGTCCTGATTCGGCGAGGATCGGAGGTGCAAAACCCCTTGACAGCGTCCGGATTTCCTGGAGGGTGTCCTCGTTGCGGTCGCGTACCTCAGATAACAGAGCCCTGGCACCATCGGTGTCTCCGGCATCCAAGCGGCGCTCTAGGCTCGCTAAGTCCAGCCCAGTACGAATGAGGCTTTGCTGGGGGCCGTCGTGGAGGTCGCGCTCAATGCGTGTCAGGTGCGCAGTCTCAGCCTGCTCACCTGCCACCTTGGCATATTCGACCCTCGCGAGACGGCTGGTGATGGCCTGACGGCTTGGTGCGAGGAAGGCACGGGTAATCGCAATCTGAGCTTTCGCACAGAGCCAGACCGCGGGAATCGCTAGGACCAGGAAAACGAACCCTAGGATGATGTCACCCAAGCTGAGAATCCAACCGGCGATCGGCAAGGGTGAATAGGCCAGCAGTCCTACCAACCCGTTCATCCATGGGAAGAAAGCCGATAGGAACTCCGAGGGCCCCGCACCGACGAAGGAGATGGCAACGATGGCGAGGATCCATTCCAGCAGGACGCCAAGCAGGATGTATCCAAGTTCACGCCAGCGATCTGGGCTGCGGATGGTCGCCCAGATCCATGCCAGAGCTGACGGCTTCTTGGGAGGTATTGGGGGTAAATCCTCCCAATCCTCGCCTGTTTGCCAGCGAACCATGACCTTACGCATCTGCGCATAGCCATGAGCAAGAACAAGGGTGAGAGCAAGGATGGGCAGCCCAACCCAGACAATGAGAGTAGAGACACCTGCGACAAGCAGTGACAGGAAAATTCCCCACACAGCCATCCCAATAATGGCAATGAGGAAATGTGCGGCAAGTGCCCGTCCCCAGCGGGCCGTGATTGATTGATTAGGGGAGTCAGTAGTAATAGTCATACTCACCATTCCATCGAAATCAGCGACAATCCACAGCCCAGCCAACCCCCAACCCCCAGTAGGGCTAACCCCACCCCAGGAGCAGAAGATTCAGCTACCCCAATCCTAGTGCCCCGCCAGCCTTCCCGGTGGTCGCCCTGCCAGCACACCCACCTAGCGCCGCCTGAATCCACCGATCCATGCCTACTACGCGACACTAGCTGAGTGCGCTGGCTGCGTTGCCACCGCTCGGCAGGCGTCCAGCCTGCCTGAAGCGATGGTCGCCTTGCCAGCACACCCATCTA
>WQYJ01000170.1 GCA_009781325.1 Propionibacteriaceae bacterium
GGCCTTGCTGATGATCTAGGATTGGTTGTTACCGGTGGAAGTGACTACCACGGAACCGGAAAGACACGAAACCCCTTGAGCGTATGTACGACCAGTGCGGATTCCTACGAGGCAATCATCGCTCAAATCACAGAAAGAGGCGGTCATTTATGACACAGGTTGGGCCAGACCAGTCAGCATCACTGGAGAAAACCATCGCTCGCAGTGAGCACCTTGAAAAAGAACTAGTCGCCAACCCAGCTAAATTCCGTGTTCTCACCGGGGACCGCCCAACGGGGAATCTTCACATCGGCCACCTCTTTGGTTCGCTGGCTAGCCGTGTGCGGCTCCAGGATTTGGGTGTGGAGACTTTCATTCTCATCGCTGACTATCAGGTCATCACTGATCGCGATGGCGTGGGGCCTATCAAGGAGCGTGTCTACTCCCTGGTGGCTGACTATCTGGCTGCCGGTATTGATCCGACGCGCTCAGTGATCTTCAACCACTCGGCAATCCCTGCTCTGAACCAACTCATGCTGCCCTTCCTTTCCGTGGTCACCGATGCGGAACTGAGAAGAAATCCCACGGTCAAGGCTGAACTGGAAGACACCGGAAACCGACCCATGTCAGGGTTAATGCTGACCTATCCTGTTCATCAAGCTGCCGATATCCTCTTCTGCAAAGCCAATCTGGTGCCCGTGGGCAAAGATCAGGTTCCGCACATCGAGATGGCCCGAGTGATCGCTCGTCGTTTCGATGAGAGGTACGGTCGGGTCAACCCAGACCAACCGGTCTTCCCGCTGCCTGATTCCCTTCTCAGCCAGGGCGGTGCCATGATCCTGGGAACCGATGGAACCAAGATGTCGAAGTCCAAGGGCAATGTCATCGAACTAGGGATGACCGCTGACGAGACAGCAAAGATACTGAAGAAAGCGGTGACCGATTCAGACCGGAACATCACCTATGACCCGGTGAATCGTCCTGCTGTGGCGAATCTTCTACTGATTGCTTCTCTGTGCCTTGATCGTAGCCCTGTCAGCCTTGCTGACGAGATTGGCGATGGGGGAGCGGGCGCACTGAAAAGGATAACCACCGAGGCCTTGAATGAGACGTTGAAGGCTCACCGCGAACGCCGAACAGAGATCCTGGCTGATCCTGGGCACATCCATGACGTGCTGGCCCAAGGAAATCTACGTGCCAGCGATGTCGCGCAAGCAACTTTGAATGAAGTTCGCACGGCGATGCACATGGCGTACTAGGTGACACTTCCGTACAGAGGCCGTACGATATTCCTATGGCCCAACAACTGCGTTCCCGCCGATTTGAAACACGTCTCGATCCTGCGACCGATGACCTGATCACCCAAGCTGCCAAGGCTGCAGGGGAGTCTCGTTCCTCCTTTGTTGTCCGTGCCGCCAGGCAAGCAGCTGAGAAGGTGATTTCCCCGCCCATGACCTCGCAAGAAGCCTTGGCTCAACTCCTTGAAGGTCTCGACGAGACCGAGTTGGCGGCTTGTCCGCTCTTGCGTAACTTACGACGATAATGTCCGCTCCTGGTGCCCGGCTGCCTCGATCGGTGGCGGTGACAATTTTTGTTACCCTTGCTGTGCTGGTGATCGCCATGAGCATTCTGCCCTTCGTTGCTGCCTACTATGCCCGGTTTTCGATTTGGGCATTAACTGACACTGCCCAACCGGACCCTAGCCCTCCTGTCGCGTCCAACAAGGATCTCGGTATCCGCTCCCTACCGTTGATCAGTGACGACCTGCGTGAGTTGTGGCTGGTGGATCCTGATGAGGCCCGCGAATCAGCCGGACGTGCAGTATTTGGAGCGAACTGGACCACGTACATAGCTGTGGCTCAGGATCTCGGAGATAGGGGCAGCTTCGAGGCCTATCCCTATGACTTTGGTCGGCTGACTGGTCTGGCAAGCCAGGCCATTGCTGAATTGGACACCGATGTTGGGGCAGTGGACCTGACATCGGTGCTGGTGCTGGAGAGTGCCCGATGGGGCCTTGATACAGGGGTTGTGGGCATTTACGCCGATAGGGCCTTCGCTATCGCTGCCTTTGCCTTAGCTGAAGCGACCGCCAAGCGCGGAACCTGTGATGGAGCCATTCAGCGTGCATTTATTCTAGGACTTGAACACCGCTATGAGGTTCTCGCCATGGCGGCGAACCAGGTCATCCAAGCTTGGGATGATGCCATTGAGCTGTGTCCCACAGACCCAACACCGGTCATTGAAAAGGTGAAGTACCTAGTCGGCAACTATGATCTGTCACTGCCGCATGCCTATCAGCAGAGTGCTTGGCAAGCCTCGATCATGGAGTCAGGGGCATGGGAACTAGTCATTGCAGATCTTGATGAACAGCTTGGCGACTGGGGGGATCTCTGTGCAGCATGGGTGGTGAAAGGGGATACCTACCGGATGCTTGCTGACACCGTCCAACGCGGGGCAGGGATGGGACCATTCACCGTTGCAGAATTCCTTTCTCGAGCCGATGATTCCTACACCCACGCATCGTGGTCCACCTCCATGCCTTCCGTAGGTGCGGCAATGTCGTTGATGCGCGGGGTCAATGGTGATCCAGGAGGAGCCTTGAGTGCCCTGGGTCCCTACATCAGGGACACGCCCGACCAGGAGGTTCTGCGTACGGGGGCATATCTGGCAGCCCTGAAAAAGAACTATCGACTAGCAATTCAGCGCGAAACAGCCGCACAGAATTCCAGGGATACCGACATCACTGGAGTTGTTGAGTATCCCCGTGGGGCCGTGGTTCACCAACCAGGAAGCCTGCAACTGTTCACCGCAATTGGTTATGCCATGGGAGGCGCAGACTCCCGAACAGAAAACTTTGACTTTGTTCCGGCTTATCGCATGAGCTCAGCACCGGGATATGTGGAAACACCAACCCTGTTGGACTACGCCCTGTTAGCTGCTGATTGGTCTGAAGTTTCCCGCATCTGCCAGGAGGCGATGTCGCAGCTGTGTCCGCAGCCGGGCGTGACCACTGTCGCAGACTATGTTCACTCGGTGAGCGATGTGGCAGCAGACTACTACCAGGATCTCTTCCGGCGTTTCCACGATCTTGTTCGGGCTAAGCAGGTTGTGCTGGCATGGTCGTCGGCAAATCCTCATAGCCCCCAACCCCATGAACGCCTGGGCGAACTCTATTTCCTTGCCCAGAACTGGAAAGAGTCCATGGCTGCCAGTATGCGCGCCCTGGATCGCTATCCAACAGCCGGACTCTACCCCACAGACGATGACTGGGGATGGGACGACTTGGCGTCCTACACAGGCCCAGGGTGGACCCAGCTAAGAGCCGCAGCAGCAGCACGCCAGAGTCAGCAATACTCTGCGGCACGAGCCTATCTTGACTCAGCCTATGAAACCCAACTTGCCTGGGATCCCGACGGTATGGAGGCTGACGTTGTAGAAGAAGCTGGGTATGCAGACCTGTTGATGCTGGATATTCTCCAAGAACAAGGAGCCCTCGGTGCCGAACAAGGCTTGTGGGAAGATGCGTGGACATTCATGGTCCAGTCCATCGAAGTACGTGAAGCCCTCGAACACTTCGAGGTGGAAGGGGTCGCAATCACCCGTATTCGAACAATCCACGGAACCCAGGAACAGGTCATTTCGATGTCGGCAAGAATGCTGAAGGACATGGACGCAGCTATCGAGTGGGCAGAAAAGGCGATCGCCACGGACCCGTTCAGCCCGCTCTTCCAGGAGACCATGGCTGAGGCTCAGCGGGCAAGTCTCGCCGAAGACGATCTTGACTTAGATGCGCGCGCTGAGTTGATTGCGTTCTACTATCAAGCGGTCAACACCAATCCCAGCCTGTTTTCATCGTGGAATAACTTAGGTGTGCTTCTGGCCCAGGATGGAGCCATGGGTGAGGCCATCTTTGCCTTTGAGCAAGCCCTGGTGGCCAGATCTGATTACGCCATAGCCTGGTTCAACTTGGGTACGGTCCTCGCCGATCGTCCGGGTGTCGGGAATTTCCTGCGTTCCCAAGGTGCCTTAGGCCAGGCCGGACTGATTTCCGTTGTATGGAAGGACCGTGACCCTTCGCTGCAGTTCGATGAGGAGATCTATGCCTCGGGAGTGGACATCTCTAAACCCATTCCCCACGACTGGCAGCTTGACACCACCGTACGTTTCAACACCACAGCGCTGACCATCGGATTACTGCTGATGATCGCCATTCGAATCGGGTGGGACCTCGGTAAGGACTGGCTGACGGGAAAGTCGAAGCAGGGGGCACTCAGTGTTGTCACGACAAGGATGGCGAAGTACACCAAGTATTTCTATATTCACCCAGTCATCACCACCGCAATCACATGGGCGGTTTTGGTCTGGCTTTCTGGTGCCTCAGGGATGACTGAGATTGTGATCTGTACGGCGGGTGTTGGGCTGCTTCTGGGCCTGCATCTTTCGGCTCCGCACCTGATCGCACAGTCCTCACCGGTGCGGCACAGGTCCTTTCTCCCTGGTTCCGTGACAACGGCTATCCTTGCACCCTTTGGGCTAGGTTTCGTACCCCCGGCGCCGCTGGAACCATCAGATGGAGAAACAGTACTCACCACTGGCGCAGCAATCCTGCAGCGCCGGTGGTGAGTACTGTTTCTCCGCTGGAACCCTCAGATGGAGAAACAGTACTCACCACCGGCGCTGCAGGATTGCTGCGCCAGTGGTGAGTA
>WQYJ01000171.1 GCA_009781325.1 Propionibacteriaceae bacterium
CACGCAAGAGTTCTGCCGTACGCATCGCAGCGGCGTAGGCTACATTGGAATCCACACTGCGTTCGAAGCGTTTACAAGCCTCTGAGGGTAGACGATGCAGACGATTCGTACGACCAATAGAAGCCGGATGGAACCATGCCGCCTCAATAAGGATCTCTGTGGTCGAATCCGTCAACTCAGTGTTCACCCCACCCATCACACCGGCCAAACCAATAGGCCCAGAATCGTCAGTAATCAGAAGATCCTCGGCAAACAAGGTGCGGCTCACGTGATCGAGAGTCTCAATGACCTCCCCTGGCGCAGCCTTGCGAACCCGAATCGGACCGGTCAAAGTTGCAAGGTCGTACGCATGCAGCGGCTGACCGGATTCCAGCATGACATAGTTGGTAATATCCACCGGCAAAGAAACCGAACGCATCCCTGCTGCCTTCAGACGCTTCTTCATCCAATCGGGAGTCGGACGATGAGTATCAACTCCGGTCACCGTTAAAGCTACAAAGAGCGGGCAGTCGTCGGAATCCAGGATAATCGGATAGCCATCCATGACCTCCGCTGGGGTTTCCAGGCGATAAGGATCCTCAAACACCCCTGACGTGAGTTGAGCAGCTTCTCGGGCAAGGCCGCGAATCGACAGACAATAACCAATATCTGGGGTGACATCCATCTCGAAAACAACATCCCTGGCACCCACCAGCCCTAGAGCATCCTGACCTACCTCAGGTGCAGGATCGCAATCCAGCACAATGATCCCTGTGTGATCATCACCGAGCCCCAGTTCATCCTCAGCGCAAATCATGCCGTCTGAGATGTGCCCATAGGTCTTGCGCGAGGCGATTTCGAACCCTGAGGGCAGGATCGTACCGGGTAACACCACCGGCACATAGTCACCCACCTCAAAGTTATGTGCTCCGCACACAACCCCGCGCATCTCGCCTTCAGGATTATGCTGACCGGTATCGACATGGACCCAGCGGATCGTCTTACCGTTCTTTTGCGGTTCATCGACGAAGTCCACTACCCGGCCCACGACCACCTGGCCCTGGATGGCTGCAGATGGATCGTCAATCTTCTCCACCTGGAGCCCAGCCTTGGTGAAAGCATCAGCCAGCGCCGCAGCATCAATATCGGCGTTCAAGCGAACAAATTGGGTTAACCACGAGTATGGCGCTCTCATCGGGCTACTCCCATCAGTTGGCGAGCAAATCTTTGGTCACCTTCAGCGAAATCTCGTAAATCTGAGGCGTTGTTGCGGAACATCACCGTACGGTCAACTCCCATCCCGAAGGCAAAGCCCGAATAAACATCTGTATCGATCCCAGCCGCAGCCAAAACCCGCGGGTTAACCACCCCGCAGCCGCCCCATTCGATCCATCCCTCGGATCGGCAGGTACGGCAGGGCCGCGCTGGGTTTCCGACCGACTCCCCATGGCAGACAAAGCAGGCGATGTCGATCTCTGCAGAAGGCTCAGTGAAGGGGAAATAGTGAGGACGCAGACGAGTTCTAGTGTCAGCACCGAACATCGCCTTGGCCAGGTGATCCAGTGTTCCCTTCAGATCCGCCATCCCCAATCCCTTATCAACCGCCAATCCCTCAAGTTGATGGAAGACAGGAAGGTGAGTCGCATCGTACTCATCAGCGCGATAGACCTTGCCAGGGACAACGATATAAACCGGAAGCTCACGAGTCAGAAGAGTACGCATCTGCACCGGTGAGGTGTGCGTACGTAGGATCCTGCGATCCTGGATCGGATCGAGGAACAAGGTGTCGGATAGGAAACGAGCCGGGTGTTCAGGGGTGAAGTTCAGCGCATCGAAGTTCAGCCACTCGGCTTCAGCCTCCGGTCCTTCGGCAACTTCCCAGCCCATGGCGATGAAGACATCACACATGTCATAAAACAGCGCTGTAAGCGGATGAAGTGCGCCCACAGGATGCATGGTTACCGGCAGAGTCATGTCCACTGCCTCGGACACTAGGCGAGCCTCAATCTCGGCTACTTCCACTTGGGCCTCGCGAGCCGCAAAAGCCGCCGTGATCGCAGCCCTGGCAGCACCGATGGCCTGACCGGCATCTTTGCGATCCTCCCGCGGAAGTGCTGCAATGCCTCGATTCGCCAATGCGATTTCCGAGGACTCCCCCAGATGGGCAGTCTTAGCACTGCGCAGTTCATCAATTGTCGAAGCAGCGCTAAACCTGCTCTGCGCCTCACTGACAATCCGCTCCAGTTCAGCTAGGTTCGGTATCCCCTCGCTCACGATTCTCCTTTCAAACCAGAATCACCAGTCTAGTCAACGACGCTGTGCACTAGCGGTAGCAAACAAGCAAATGGCTGCAGCAGTCGATAAGTTCAAACTCTCAGCTTGACCCCACATGGGAATTCGAACCACCTTGTCGGCTAGGGCAAGCTCGTGGGGCAGCCCCCAAGCCTCGTTGCCCAGGATCCAACCAATCTTAGAATTCAGTACCCCCGACGCAGCCAAGTCATTGAGGTCTTCTCCGGTGCCATCGGCAGCAAGGATCGAAAATCCTTGGGCGTGTGCCGCTGCGAGCGTCTGCTTCAGGTCCGCATCTGCCACAACCGGAAGATGGAAGATGGAACCCACGGAAGCCCGTACTGTCTTCGGATTGGTGTAGTCCACCGACCCCGGGCTCAGGATCACTCCATCAGCCCCGAAGGCATCCGCGCAGCGAATAACAGTGCCAAGATTACCTGGGTCACGAATCTGCGAACAGATCACTACCAAGCGTGCCTGGGATGTGAACACATCATCGAAGGACCAGGTTGGGGTTGTGCAGATAGCAAAGATGCCCTGCGGAGTCACCGTATCGGACAACTCTTCTACCTGCTGGGGGGTCACCCGGGTGTAACCGCCTCGTACGAGGTCGGGGAACTGCTTGGCTGCTTGCGGGGTAGCCAGGACTTTCTTAGCAGCGGAGGCTGAAAGGGCCTCCGACACACATTGGGCACCCTCGACAAGAAATTCGCCCGCCGCACCTCGAAACTTTCGATTCAGAAGGCGGCGAGCGAGCTTCAGACCAGCGACTGTGATGTCAGATGACATGATCAGTCGACAGTT
Organism: Propionibacteriaceae bacterium; assembly: GCA_009781325.1. Classification (GTDB taxonomy): domain Bacteria; phylum Actinomycetota; class Actinomycetes; order Propionibacteriales; family Propionibacteriaceae; genus WQYJ01. The sequence goes on from WQYJ01000171.1 coordinate 3,076, forward strand.
TTAGGCAGAGCTTCCTGGGCGACCTTCACCAAAGCGGAAAATGTTGCGGCGTCACGGACTGCGAGGTCCGCGAGGATCTTGCGATCCACCTCAACACCTGCCAGCTTCAGGCCATTGATGAAACGGTTGTACGTCAACCCTTCAGCCCTAGCAGCAGCATTGATCCGCTGGATCCACAGAGCGCGGAAATCACCCTTGCGGTCGCGGCGGTCTCTGTAGGAATAGGTATAGGAATGCAGGAGCTGTTCCTTGGCCTTGCGGTAGAGCCGAGAGCGTTGTCCCCGATAACCCGAGGCCTCCTCAAGAACTACACGACGCTTCTTTTGAGCATTAACTGAACGCTTTACACGAGCCATTATTCTTTCTCCTTACCTCTCAGATTCCCAGCATCTTACGTACGTTGCGCGCATCTTGACCTTGAAGCACGTCGTTCTTATTCAGACGACGTGTTCTACGGGAAGACTTGTGCTCGTTCAGGTGGGACTTCCCTGCCTGACGATGTACTAGTTTGCCTGTACCTGTTACCTTGAATCTTTTCTTCGCACCCGCATGGGTTTTCATTTTCGGCATTTTCACTCCATTCTTTCGACTCGCGTACTTCGCGGACTCACAGATCGATATCTGGGTCCAAGTTGTCGGCTGGCCCGCGCTTGCGTTTCGTACGCTCCGCAGCATGTGCACGGGACTCCGCTAATTCTTTATGTGTAGCTTCGAGGTCAGCAGCCTTCTCCGCAGCTTTCCTCTCTTTTTCGGCTTGCGCCTCGACCTTGGCTTCTGACTTCTTTCTGGTCGGTGCCAAGACCATGATCATGTTGCGTCCATCTTGTTTCGGCGCGTACTCGACGATGCCGTCTGATGCGACATCCTCAGCGAGCTTATTCAGCAGATTGAACCCCAACTCAGGGCGGCTCTGCTCGCGTCCACGGAACATGATGGTGATTTTTACTTTGTCGCCTCCCCGTAAGAAGCGCACGATGTGACCTTTCTTGGTCTCATAGTCGTGGCTGTCAATCTTGGGACGCAGTTTCATCTCTTTGATGACTGTGTTGGTTTGGTTTCTTCTGGATTCACGGGCTTTCTGGGCGTTTTCGTATCTCCACTTGCCGTAATCCATAACCTTCGCTACCGGCGGTCGAGCCGTTGGTGCGATTTCCACCAGGTCCAAGCCGACATCGGCTGCCAGCTTTAGGGCCTCGGCGATTCTCACGATACCGATCTGCTCACCATCGGGGCCCACTAATCTGACCTCGGTTGCGCTGATCCGGTCGTTGATACGCGGTTCGGTGCTGATATGTCCTCCTTCTACAAAACAATAAGGCTTGCGCATGCGCGAAAGCCTTACCCAGGAGTACGCCACAGCGTACGACCTATGACCTGTCAAGAACCTCGATCAGGTGGGAGAAACCTCCGCTTGCACGTGGTGAGACAACTCACCGCAGGTAATTGTAGCAGAGTGTTACTAGAGCGGTCCCCACATGAGTTCAAAACAGAAGTGCAACACCTTGAATAGGATGTGACGTAGTTAATGTTCACTTCTAGGGAAGGGTTGCACTTCTTATGGATCAAGAGTATCGGCATTTGTGCCTGGATGAGCGTA
>WQYJ01000172.1 GCA_009781325.1 Propionibacteriaceae bacterium
ATGGTGGTGGCAGTAAATGAGAAAACGTAGAAAGCCTCAAAGATGGATAACTGCCCGGAAGAACCATCTGGTTGCGGCAGGCCGGGCATCATGGTCAGTCCCCCGACAGCAACCGCCATCACCAAGATGAGGATCAGCAAAGGCTGCCTCATCCGGCGAAGAGCAAGGAAAATGGCCGCAGAACCAGGGATCTCCGAAGGAATGGCTACCTTCGCGACCTGAAGTTTGCGGCTGCGTATGGGGACGTAGCGACGCCGCCTACGACGTGTGCTTGGCATTAGCGGCGGCGGAAGGAGGAGGTTTCAACGACCAGGAGTATCACTGACACGATGTTCGCCAGTAAGGCACCACCCGACAGGGAAACCACGGTTGACATGGTTTCGCGGGGAATGGGATCCATGGTGACCTGGGCGATGGTGTAGAGCACCGCAGAAGCGATCAATTGGAGAACAGCAACCAGGGAAGTAGCCAGGTGAACAGCCCCAATATGGGTACGATCCCCCAACTTCAGGATTGCTGCGACGAGGCCCACCACGATCGCTGCGTAGAGTTCGATAGACGTGTGCACAGTAGGATCGCCGATGTCCCCCAGGAAGAAACCGAAGTTCAGCGTCGCTGCCAATAAGACAAAGAAGCCGAAAAATACTTTCTCAAGACTCATAGTGACAACCTAGCACTTTTAGTGGCTGCGTAGGCAGGTGAGCAAGCTTGCTTCACTCTTCAAGGCGATAGCCAAGCCCTCGAACAGTGATCAGTCTCTTGGGGCGGTCAGGATCGACTTCGATCTTGGCACGCAGTCGGCGTACGTGAACGTCGAGGGTCTTGGTGTCACCGAAATAGTCCGAACCCCAGACGCGCTCAATGATCTGGCGGCGTGTCAGAACCCGGCCGACATTGCGCATCAGCAATTCCAACAGTTCGAATTCACGCAGAGGCATATCGATCTTACGGCCATCGACATAGACACGGTGGCGCTCGACATCCATCTCCAAACCGGGGGTTGCCAGCGAGGTCGTCTCGGGTTCTGCTGCACGATGGCGCCGCAGTACGGACCTCAGGCGAGCAAGAAGTTCGGGGGTGGAAAAGGGCTTCGTGACATAGTCATCAGCGCCGGATTCCAGCCCGACGACGACATTGGCCTCCCCCACCTTTGCCGTCAGGATAATAATCGGAACATCCGAGGTCCTCCGGATAGTCCGGCACACATCGATCCCCGAGATCTCAGGGATCATCAGATCGAGCAGAATGATGTCAGGCGGATAGTCCTCGAACTCATCAAGGGCTTTTCCGCCGTCGGCAGCCGTACGCACCTCGTAGCCCTCGCGGGTCAGAAGGTACGCCAGCGTCTCGCGGACATCCTGGGAATCCTCAACCAGCAACAGACGAGTCATTTATTTCGAACTCCCTTTCTTGACCTGAGGTGTTTCTTCTTGGGTGATGGGCAAGGTCAGTGTGAAGGTAGACCCCGAACCTAATTGAGAATCCACCGAGACATTTCCCCCGTGTGACAAGGCAGTATTCTTGACAATCGCGAGTCCCAAACCTGTGCCGCCTGTACGGCGAGACCGCCCCTGATCCGTACGATAGAACCGCTCGAAAATTCGATCAATTTCATCAAGATTGATCCCGATTCCTTGGTCGATGACGTGGATGCTCACCGTACCTTCAATCTCGCCGAGTTCAGATGACACGATGACCCGAGAGCCCTTGGGTGAATAGTGGATGGCATTCGAGATCAAGTTCTCCAAGGCTGTCACCAGGGCTTCTTCGTCACCGCTGACATAGCCATCGAAACGCTTCTTAGACTTCAGTTTCACACCCTTGGTATGCGCGGCTTCCATTGCCTGGAAGACTGCCTTGTCAACCAGGTCATTCACATGGATTCGGGTGACAGTTTCACTGGGAGTTCCATCCTGAACATTAGTTAAGGACAGCATCCCGTCAGCCATCTTCTCTAGTCGCCTGGCAACGTGGGCGAGACGCTTGGCGAAATGCTCGACAGCGGGAGGATCATTCGCGCAGGAACTCAGAGCCTGGGCTATCAATCCGATCGATGTCACCGGTGTGCGCATCTCGTGGCCGATATTCGAGACAAAATCTCGTCGAATCTGGACAGCTTGAACTTCATCAGTACGGTCGGTCACGGTGACTAGAATCCAGCGTGCTTCCACCACAGCAGCCTGGATCACGATCTCTTTGAAAGGACCAAGGGTAGAAACCTGACATGCTCGTACGACGTGCTCACGTGAAGACCATGCTTCTTTGGCGACACCAACAAGGTCTGGATGGGTGAGGAATCCGCCGTCGGGTGTAATCATGGATCGTGCTAATGGCGAGGCATAAACAATTTTCTGTCGCTTCGTCAGCACAAGAGTGAACCCACCGAAGGCACGTACTGTCGCAATGACGTGGCCCAATGCCTTCTCGGAACCTGGTGGGGTATAGTTCACTCTCCTACTGTAATCCACGATCTCACCCAAAGCGTCCAGCGACGTAGTCTTCGGTAGCCTTCATGGAAGGATTTGAGAAGATTGTGGCCGTGTTGTCGTACTCAACGAGGCGGCCAGGCTCACCGGTAGCTTCGACTGTGAAGAAGGCAGTTTTGTCTGAAACCCGGGCAGCTTGCTGCATGTTGTGAGTCACGATCACGACTGTGTAATCGCGCCTCAGGTTCAGCATTAAGTCCTCAATAGCTGCTGTGGAGATCGGGTCGAGAGCTGAACATGGTTCATCCATGAGGATCACATCCGGTTCAACAGCAATCACACGGGCAATGCATAGCCGCTGCTGTTGCCCGCCCGAGAGACTGGCTCCAGGCTTATTCAGACGATCTTTCACTGAGTCCCAGAGATTGGCAGCCCGCAGTGAGAGTTCCACCAGATCCTCAGCGTCTGACTTGGCTAGATGCCGATGCTGGAGCTTGATTCCAGCCATGACGTTCTCCTTGATCGACATGGTCGGGAAGGGGTTGGGACGCTGGAAAACCATGCCAATGCGGCGGCGTACTGACACTGGGTCGATCCTGGTGTCATAGAGATCGGTTCCGTCCAGGCGTATCGATCCTGCAACTGAAGCACCGGGAGTGACCTCGTGCATGCGGTTGATCGTACGCAGCAGGGTTGACTTTCCGCAGCCGGATGGGCCGATGAAAGCGGTAATCGCTCTTGGTTCAATGCTTAAGGAGATTTCGGAAAGCGCCAGGAAATCACCATAGAAGGCAGATAAGCCTAGGATCGCCAGTTTCTGGCCTTGAATGGCGTCAGTTGTGAGTGTTGGCTGGGTCATCATGTCAGTCGCAGTCATAGTCTTTCTTTCAGTGAGATTGCGAAGTCTTGGGGCTGAGGTAGTGCGCAACTACCCGGGAAGCGATGTTGAAAATCAGAACGAGGAGGATCAGCACTAAGGCTGCTGTCCAAGCTCGATTATCGTAGGCAGCTTGATTGGCTCCCTTGTTCTGCCATTGGGAGTAGATATAGACCGGCAGGGTGGCCATCCGACCTTCGAAGAGGTTACGGTTCATCGAGTCGGTGAATCCTGCCACCAGGAGGAGCGGCGCTGTTTCGCCGATGATGCGGCAGACACCGAGCATGACACCGGCGACAATCCCAGACATGGCGGTTGGTAGGACGATTGAGGTGACTGTTTTGTACTTGGGGGCACCTAGGGCAATGGAGGCCTCCCGAAGATCCTCAGGTACGAGCCTGAGCATCTCTTCGCTGGACTTGATGACCACCGGAATCATCAACAGCGATAGGGCGATGGCTCCGGCGACACCTGCGCGTGCTCCGGGACCAACAAAGATGACGATCAATGCGTAGGCGAATAGACCGGCGACGATTGAGGGGATTCCTGTCATCACATCGGTGAGGAAACGGATCAGCTGCGGAATGGGGCCGCGGCCGTATTCGGTGAGATAGACAGCAGTGCCGAGGCCGATGGGTACGGAGATGACGACTGCTGCTAGCGTGATGAGGGCGGTTCCTGTGATGGCATGGATAGCTCCGCCGCCATCGCCGACGACCCCTCGCATCGAGTAGGTGAAGAAGGTTGTATCAAAACGTGCAACACCTCGAGAGATCACCGTCCACAGCAGGGAGACAAGCGGGACGATGGCGATGGCAAAGAAGGCTGTGATTGCAACGGCAGCGATGGTGTTGACGACCTTGCGTCTGGTGCCAACGGTGTAAACGAAATCTGTTGTACTCATGGCTAGCCTGCATATCCTTTGGCGATTCGTCGAGCGAAGGCATTGACGACGAAGGTGATGGCGAACAGGACAAGACCCAAGGCGATAAGCGCTGAGACCTCGATTCCATGAGCCTCGGGGAAGTTCTGAGCGATGAAAGCTGCCACGGTGTTGGGATTTGACGAGGTGATCAGCGAGAAGCTGATCAGGAATGGTGTCGGCGAGATCACCATGGCTGTTGCCATGGTTTCGCCCAGTGCTCGCCCCAAGCCGAGCATGGCTCCGGAGATCATCCCGGAACGTGCGAAGGGAAAAACTGCCAATTGAATGGTTTCCCACTTAGTGGCACCCAAGGCCATCGCAGCCTCTGTGGATGCTGTTGGTGTTTGTTGGAAGACCTCACGGCAGATAGCAGCCATGATGGGCATGATCATGATCGCTAGG
>WQYJ01000173.1 GCA_009781325.1 Propionibacteriaceae bacterium
AGACATCGTCGAAGTTGTCCGGGACATCTTCAGCTAACCATTCCTCCACACGCTCACGGCTTCCAGCGATCTGAATCTCCGTCATGCCGATGCTTGCCGGCAATGCTGAAGGAAGAACAGATGGTTCTGAAATCCAGCGAATAAAGAAAGGTACCTGAGGATCGGCGATTACTCCAAGAACTCCAAGTTGCTCCCATTCAAGCCGCCGACCATCAGGGAAGTGACGTATCCCTGGGACAGCTTTTCTTCCAAGACGATCCTCATAAGGTGTTAAATCATCCATAGCGATAACCCACCCGAGCCATCCCCCTCCCAGGGAGCTCCGCGCGCGGACAGCTCTCCCGAAGGGTGCCTTTTCCGCTGCTGGGTGGTCTAAGACTTCAACTATTTCAATGTAACGTTCGTCTTGCACTGGGATCAAACGAATGCGCGTACCGAAGCCGGGATGGACTCCCCCATCAAATGACTTGACACCAAGAAGGGATTCAAGCCGTTGCGCCTCGGCTTCGAGGCCCATTGGGCCCACCGCATAGATAACATGATCGAGATGCATACCCCCTATTCTGCCTGTTCACCCCCGGAACATGAAATCGAGAGGGGTCCCAGACAAAAATTCAATATTGATTCAAGCTTGGGTCGTCACAATGATGCCAAGAAGAGATAGGCTTGCTAGTAAGCGCTACGAAAGGGCTACTGCAATGTATCGCACAATTTTTCTTGCACTCGCACGCAACGAGACTTTCAAGAAACTACTCCTGGCTTGCCCGATTACAAGGCAAGTTGTTAATCATTTTGTGGCGGGAGAGACCTGGGACGAAGCGAGCGATGCGGTCGCTGCCCTGCGGGACAAAGGCCTGAAGGCCAGTGTTGACTTCCTCGGCAAAGAGGTCAGCACGCTTGAGGGTGCGCAAGCAACGGTTGCAGCCTACCTCAGCTTCCTTGATCGCATCGGTGAACAGGGATGGGCATCCGATGTTGAAGTGTCGGTGAAACTAACCTCCCTTGGCTTGCTTTTACGCGATGGCGAGCAACTGGCTGCGGCTAATGCAGCCATCCTCGCTGAGAAAGCACGCGAAACCAGTACGACTGTCACCATCGACATGGAGGACATCACCACGGTGGCGAAAGCTCTCAAGATCATCAAGGTGCTGCGCGAGACCTATCCTGAAGTTGGATGTCTGCTCCAAGCGAATCTGAAGAGAACTGAGAACGACTGCCGCACCATGGATCGCCCCGGTGCAGGAATTCGACTAGGAAAAGGCGCCTACAAGCCGCCGCTGCAGGCAACCTACCAGGACAAGCACGATGTGGATCTCAGCTATGTGCGCTGCATGAAGATCCTGATGGAAGGCGAAGGAACCCCTCTGATCGCCACTCACGATCCAGTCATGATCGAGATTGCTCAGGAGCTAGCTGCACATTCCAACCGCGGAATCCGCGACTTTGAGCTTCAGATGCTTTACGGCGTACGCACCCTTGAGCAGGAGCGTCTGGTGGATCTCGGTCACGTGGTTCGGGTCTATGTGCCCTTCGGTGACAACTGGTACCCCTACTTCATTCGCCGCATCGCAGAGCGTCCAGCCAACCTTGGTTTCTTCTTCCGCGGGCTGCTGAAACTGCGTTAGGCGATGTCGGCACCTATCAATGACGAGGTTCCTGAGACGTTAACGGGATCCTCGGCTGGGCTGCGTACTTTTGTCATCCTGGAAATCTTGATTGTCTTGGGCATTTCCTTTGGCCGATCAGCGATCTCTTCGATTATTTCCATCATCGAGAGACTAACCCGCGGACAGCCTCTTTCTGAACAAACCACTGGCATGAACCAGTCAGTGACTCCAGATCGTCCCTGGCTCGACATTGCCTATCAGCTCTACTACTTCATCCTGCCTACTGCTCAGGTTTTGTTGGTTCTCTATCTTCTCTATCTTGCGTACGGGCATGCCCGATCTCTGATCGGATTTGATCTCAAGAATCCCCTGGCTGACCTGGCGAAAGGATTCGGAATCTGTGCAGCAGTCGGCATCCCTGGGATTGGTTTCTATCTCCTAGCCCGAGAGATCGGCATCAACACTACGGTGTCACCAGCCAACCTCACCGATGCGTGGTGGGCGATCCCAGTGTTGATATGCTCGGCCATTGTGGCAGGAATCAGTGAAGAGGTCATCATGCTGGGCTACCTCTTCACACGGATGAAAACCGTCGGTGTGAGCACAGTGTGGATCGTTATTATCTCCTCGGTGATTCGAGGCAGCTACCACCTCTATCAAGGCTTCGGAGGATTCATCGGCAACCTAGTGATGGGAATCGCCTTCGGCTTGCTTTACCTGCGCTGGAAGCGGGTCATGCCCTTAGTGATCACCCACACCCTCCTCGACATCTTCGCCTTCGTCGGCTATTCCCTCCTAGCCCCCTACATCAGTTGGCTCTAGCCAACCACCCCCCAGTCATCCTGCCGCCAGGCAGGACCCCCGGCAGCCAACTTATGGACCTGGGATGGGTCTGTGGTTGAGTCCATACGTTGGCTTCCGGGGGTCCTGCCTTCGGCAGGATGACCGGGGGAACGTATGGACTCACGTTCAGCTAATTGCAGCCCACGCAGGGCCAGTCTCGCCGAGGGAGTCATCCAGTTTCGTAAACAAGGGCTCAGGCTTAGCCAGGGGGCGGCCAACCTCGATGGGTTGGGACTTCCATGTAGCCAGCTCGTTGGCATAGTCGCCCATCAGTACGGGATAGACCATCTCGCCTTCGCTGACTTCCTTCATCTGCGGCTGTGCAGCCCAGATTCCGGTGTTTCCGAGGGCCTCAAAGACCTTCTGGCTGGCGTGAGGCAGGAAGGGGGTCAGCATTGTATTGGCATCCATAACAACCTGGAGGGCTGTGTGAAGTACGGTGTCACGTCGGGCGGGATCCTCCTTCATCTTCCAGGGTTCGGTGTCAGAGAGGTACTTGTTCCCAGCAGAGACGATGCGCATTGCTTCAGTGATGGCTTGCTTGAATCTGGCTTTCTCCAAAAGATCGCCCACGACACTGAACCCTTCGCGGGAAGCCGCCAACACCGATGCGTCAACATCCTGGAGGGTTCCTGGTGTGGGGATTGCACCGTTGTTCTTAAATGCCATCGACACCGAGCGGTTTACTAGGTTCCCCCACTCGTTGGCCAGCTCAGTGTTATTCCGGCGTACGAACTCGTCCCAGGTGAAGTCGGTGTCCTGGTTCTCCGGGCCAGCCACAGCAATGAAATAACGCAGCGCATCAGGTCCGAATTCTGCCAAGAAGTCGCGGACATAGATCACCTTGGAACGCGATGTCGAGAACTTCGAACCGCTCATTGTCAGGAACTCTGAGGACACCACCTCAGTCGGAAGATCCAACAAACCAAACTCAGATGGAGTTCCCCCAGAATCACCTTGCCCATTGGCACCGAGCAGGATCCCCGGCCAGATCACAGAGTGGAAGGTGATGTTGTCCTTGCCCAGGAAATAGTAGGCCCGGGCGTCTGGGCCCTGCCACCACTCACGCCACGCTTCGGGGGTACCCTGACGCTTCGCCCATTCAATCGAGGCAGAAAGATAACCGATCACAGCGTCAAACCAGACGTAGATCGACTTCATGTGGTTGTCACGCCACCCCTCCAGGGGAATCGGAATCCCCCAGTCCAGGTCACGGGTGATCGGACGCGGCTTCAGATCCTTCAAGAGCTGCATCGAGAAGTTCATGACATTGGGACGCCAGTCCTGGCGAGTGGCTAACCACGTACCCAAGGAGCCGGACAGAGCAGGCAGATCCAAGAAGAAATGCTCGGTTTCAACGAACTTCGGCTTCTCCCCATCCAGACGCGAACGGGGGTTGATCAGATCGATGGGATCTAGTTGGTTCCCGCAGTTATCGCACTGATCCCCGCGCGCTCCGTCGTACCCACACAGCGGGCACGTACCTTCAATATAGCGATCAGCCAGAGTACGCCCGGTGCTCGGTGAGATGGCACCCAACTGCACCTTCGGTACGACATACCCATTGGCATGCAGGGCTCGGAACAACTCCTGGACAACTTCGGTGTGGTTTTGCGTTGTCGTACGGGTAAAAAGATCGTAGCTCAAGCCTAGTTTCTGGAGTTCATCAGAAATGATGCTGTGGTACTTGTCAGCGGTCGCCTGAGGGGTCAGCCCCTCCTTGTCGGCTTGCACTTGAATAGCAGTGCCATGCTCGTCAGAGCCCGACACCATCAGTACGTCGTTGCCTGCCATCCTCTGGTAGCGAGAGAAGACGTCCGATGGCACCCCAAACCCGGAGACGTGACCAATATGACGCGGGCCATTGGCATACGGCCATGCGACCGCCGCAAGAATTTTTGACATAAGGGCTAGTCTACCTGCTGGGGCAGCAAGACCCACCCCCGGTCATCCTGCCACCAGGCAGGACCCCCGGCAGGCGATGTAAGGACTTAAGAAAGGTCTGTGCCCAGGACCCTACGTCGGCTGCCGGGGGTCCTGCCTAGCGGCAGGATGACCGGGGGTCGTCATCCTGCGCGCAGCGTAGCGGAGTGCAGGACCTCCGGCGGCAGACGTAGGGCCTCAGGGGCGGATCTTTACCCAAGTCCTTACGTTGGCTGCCGG
>WQYJ01000174.1 GCA_009781325.1 Propionibacteriaceae bacterium
AATCGGTCCAATCGATGGAGGAGGAGAACCCCACATCAACAGTGCGCCCGCCACAAGACCCAAGGCGATCAGCACAACCGACATCAAGACGATGACACCGGTTGAAAAGCCTCTCGATTCTCGCTTCAGTTTCAAACCACCCTTGTCTGTTGTTGAGCGTTATCAGTCTACGCAAGCCAGTGCCTAACGGATCGTAATAGCATGACCACAAGAGTTCTCGGTCGGAAATGTTTGCAAAAACACCTCCCCCATCGTAGAACTCCGCATCAAAATCAGCACCACTGAATCCTGGAGGTTCTAAGCCATTCCGAACGAAACAATCGGCGACCAACGGACTAAGATCTCCCTTATTCGGATTCTGCAGGACATTGAAATACAGTGAAACGACAGGATCCCAGCCGGTCTCACTCTCACAAAGCGTTTTCTTTACATCGACTGTCTTTGAAGAAATACTTGAGTCAGTTGTAATCTCAAGCGTTCCATACCCACCCAGAACCGCACCAGGAAGGCCAACCTCATCCAAACAGGTAATAAAAGCTGCATCAAGCACAGCTATGTCCTCTGGAGTGATTGCCCCACTACACAGTATCTGTTTTGCATAATCATTCGTTGTCACGTAGTAGGCATGCTCATATTCGTCCCGCCATGGCCCGAAGAACTCAGGAGTTCCGTCGGTAATTACGCAACCCGAAGGAGATGGAATGATCCGTGGTGGTGGAGTGATTGCACTCTCTGAGCATGCTGACACAGCCCAAACCAAGCCAACTGCAAGACCAACCAAGAACAACGATTGTAACCCTCGCAGGTGTGATAACAAGCCCTGCCGATCTCTACTCATGACACGTCCAGTTTCACCAATTCTGATACATCAATCATGGCACAGCTTCTATGTGATAGCGCGGATGTGTGACAGCGGGGACAGGGCTAAGAGCTCCCAGGCATGCGTTTGCCGGTCATCCTGCCGCAGGCAGGACCCCCGGAAGCCAAAGTATGGACTCGGGTAAGGATCTTTCCCCAGACTCTACGACGGCTGCCGGGGGTCCTGCACCTTCGGTGCAGGATGACCGGGGGGTGGGGTGCAGAATTGCCGGAGGGTGGGGTTGTCTTGACCGGACGTGACAAGGGGGACGGTCCTTTTTGTCATGTTCCCCTGACGTGACAAGGGGGACGGTCCTTTTTGTCATGTTCCCCTTGCGGGGAATATGACAAAAAGGACCGTCCCCCTTGTCACGTCTTACAGTGCTTTGATGATGTCTTCTACGCGGTCTTTGGCGTCGCCGAAGAGCATCATGGAGTTCTCCTTGAAGAACAGTGGGTTTTGGACGCCGGCGTAGCCGGTGTTCATGGAGCGCTTGAAGACGATGACCGTACCGGCTTTCCAGACTTCTAGGACCGGCATGCCTGCTATGGGGCTGGTGGGGTCTTCTAGGGCGGCTGGGTTGACGGTGTCGTTGGCGCCAATGACTAGGACGACGTCGGTCTTGTCGAAGTCCTCGTTGATCTCGTCCATTTCTAGGACGATGTCGTAGGGCACCTTGGCTTCAGCCAGCAAGACGTTCATGTGACCAGGCAAGCGACCGGCGACCGGGTGGATGCCGAAGCGTACTTCCACTCCTTGGGCCCGAAGTTTCGAGGTTAGGTCAGCTACCGCAGCTTGAGCCTGAGCCACCGCCATTCCATAGCCGGGTGTAATGATCACTGAGCTAGCATTCGTGAGCATCGATGCCACGTCGGGTGCAATGGTCTCGCGATGCTCGCCGTAGTCCTTCTCTTCACCGGTCACCGCACCATCAGAACCGAAGCCACCGGCGATCACCGAAATGAAGGATCTGTTCATCGCCTTACACATGATGTACGACAGGTAGGCACCAGAGGAACCCACCAGTGCACCGGTGATGATCAGCAGGTCGTTGTTCAGCGTGAAGCCTGCGGCTGCTGCTGCCCACCCGGAGTAGGAGTTCAGCATCGAGACAACCACTGGCATATCGCCGCCGCCGATGGAGGTAACCAGGTGGACACCCAAAGCCAGCGATACTGCTGTCATCGCGATCAGCATCCACAGCGGATGCTCGGGATCAATGACGAACCACACGGTCAAACCGATGATGACGACCACAGCCGTCAGGTTGATGATGTTGTGGTGAGGCAGCATGAGCGGCTTGGAGCGCATTTTGGCTGACAGCTTCAGGTAGGCGATGATCGAACCAGTGAAGGTCACCGCACCAATGAAGACGCCCACAAAGAGTTCACCACTGTGAAGTGCCTCAGATGTGCCTTCAGCCAACGGCTCATAGTAGGCATTCCAACCCACCAGGACCGCTGTCAGACCCACGAAGGAGTGCAGCAGGGCGATGAGCTGTGGCATACCGGTCATTTCAACGCGCAGTGCCATGAAGATGCCGATGATGGCACCTGCACCCATAGCGATCAGGATGGCGATAATGGCCCAGGAAGGTCCGCTGGGGATTGCGCCTCCATCAGACTGGACCACCAGGACCGTACCCAACACAGTGAAGATCAAGGCCAGGCCCATTCCAACCATGCCGAAGATATTGCCCCTCTTGGAGCTCTCATGCTGAGACAACCCAGCTAGCGCGAGAATGAAGCACAGGCCCGCGAAGATATAGGACCCGGAGATTAGTGTCAGAGTCATCTCATGCCTTTCTGAACATGGCGAGCATGCGCTGGGTAACCAAGAAACCGCCGAAGATGTTGATGCTTGCGAGCAGGATTCCTGTGATGGACAAAATAATGATCAGCAGTGAGGGTTCCACCGAATGGAGACCGATCAGAGCTCCGACGATGATAATGCCGGAGATGGCGTTGGTCACACTCATCAGCGGTGTATGCAACGAGTGATTGACGTTGCCGATGACGTAATACCCAATCACCACGGAGAGCATGAAGACCATGAAGTGTCCGAGCAAGCCATCGGGGGCCACCCAGAACATCGCCAACAGAGCCAAGGCACACACACCCAGGCCGCCCCACATCACCACGGGGTTCATCGGCTTCTTCTCCTTCTTCACCACCTCGGGTGCCGCTTGGGCTGTCGGTGCTGCTGAGACTGCCACGGGCGGAGGAGGCCACGTCACCTCTCCATCGCCGACCACCGTCATCGAGCGCTGGACGACATCGTTCATGTCGAGAACCATCTCACCGTCCTTTTCAGGGGTGAGGAGCTTCATCAGGTTGACGACGTTCGTACCGTAAAGCTGGGAGGCTTGGGTTGGGAGCCGGGACGCGAGATCGGTATACCCGATGATCTTGACGCCGTTCTCGGTGACAACAAGTTCATCAGCCACAGACCCGGCAACATTGCCGCCTGCACCTGCCGCCATATCCACGATTACCGAACCCGGCTTCATCGAAGCCACCATTTCCTCGGTGATTAACCGTGGTGCCGGCTTGCCCGGAATCAGGGCGGTGGTGATGATGATGTCGGAGATCTTGGCCTGCTCGGCATACATCAACTCCGCTGCCTGAGCGTAGTCAGCCGATGCTTCCTTGGCGTACCCATCGGTGGAGACCTGCTGTTCTTCGGTCTTCACAGCTACGAAGGAGGCACCCATGGACTCGACCTGCTCGGCTACCTCAGGACGGATATCGGTGGCGAAGACCATCGCACCCAGCGAGTTCGCCGTACCAACAGCAGCAAGTCCTGCGACTCCTGCGCCGGAGACGAAGACCCGCGCGGGGGGCACCTTGCCTGCAGCCGTGACCTGGCCGGTAAAGAATGATCCGAACTCATGTGCTGCTTCGATCACAGCGCGGTAGCCGCCGATGTTTGCCATGGATGACAAAACATCGAGTGACTGCGCTCTGGAGATACGCGGCACAGAGTCCATCGCCAGTACGGTCAGTCCGTGCTTGGCTAATGCTTCAAGGAGTTCCGGAGAGCGAGGGGCAGCGATCATGGCAATGAGGGTCGCACCCTTACTCATTGCATCCATTTCGCTGTCTAGCGGGGGGTTAATCTTGCAGACAATGTCAGCAGCCCACACCTGTTCCCGAGAAAGAATCTCGGCTCCCTGCTCTGCGTACTCGGAATCGGGATAGGAAGCTTTCGCTCCCGCCCCTGTTTCAATAACTACTTCATATCCCAATTTGATGAGTTGTGCGACTGTCTTCGGTGTCGCGGCAACTCTGGTTTCCGCATGTGCGGATTCCATGGGGATGCCAATCCTCATATGGAGCCCTTCTCTCGGTCTATCCTCCGGCAGTTTATCGGTAGTTCGCCGAATACGACGACATACCAGAATTTTTGAATTTTTATGACTGTCCCAGCGCTTCTTTGGCCTGAGCGGCTACGTTTTCAGCCTCTATCCCGTATTCGGAGAAGAGCTTAGCAGCAGATGCTGAGGCACCGAAATGATCGATTCCGATTCGGATGCCCTTGGTGCCGACAATCTCAGCCCATCCGTACCTCACACCAGCCTCCACAGAGACCAAAACCGTGTTCGCCGGGAAGAGTTTGCGTTTATAGGATTCCGGCTGTTCGGCGTACCACTCCAGGCACGGTGCGGAGATTACTCGGGTCGGAATCCCGTCGAGTTCGAGGATGTCGCGGGCTTCAACAGCGACCTCAACCTCGGAGCCTGTCGCCACG
>WQYJ01000175.1 GCA_009781325.1 Propionibacteriaceae bacterium
GGCTGTGTGGTGTTGGGGTACGCCGCGGAGACGATTGGGCTGGTGTTGTGTTGATTGCACCAGAGTCCGGAATTCCGCGTGGGCATCCGCTCGGTTCTGGAGGTTTGGGAAAAAACACCGCAGGGATCGTCTTGGTCTACATCGACTCCGAGGCGGCAGGCGTACCCATGGGCAAGAAGCTCTGTGTCGGGTTGTGCCGACGTCTGCGCGGAGGTCTGGCCGGGATTGAGGCTCAAGCAGGATCCTCAGAGTTTCCCGCTTCGGCGCTCGCACCGTCGGTGAAATGGCTGGAAGCCATGGGTTTCCAACGTCTGCGTTATCCGCCGCGGCGCTATCGCCTCGATTTGTCGGCGACGGCGAGCTGGGTACAAAAGTTGCTGAGATGGTATCGTCGCCCTGCGCTGAAGCTGTCACCGCAATCTGGTTCAGCTCGGCGTACGGGCTGAGAAAGGGTCTGGGAGTAGGTCTTTACCTTAGTCCCTATGTCCAACCCCGGTCATCCTGCCGTCAGGCAGGACCCGGGGTCCCCACAAAGTACCGCAGCGGAGCGAGGACACTTTGTGGGGTGGGCTGACCCCCGGCAGCCGACGTGAGGACTGTGGGTAGGTCTTATCCCAAGTCCAAACGTTGGCCGCCGGGGGTCCTGCATTCCGCTTCGCTTCACGCAGGATGACCAGGGTTGGACGTAGAGTTAGACCAGTTCGTCCAGGGACTTGCGCAGTGCCATCTTGGTGACTGCACCGACGAAAACCTGCACGACCTCTCCGCCCTTGAAAATCTTAATCGTCGGCAGGTTACGAATATCATGAGCCATCGTTGTTTGAAGGTTCGTATTCGCATCCACCGCGACAAACTTGATCCGCCCGGCGTAGGTTTCAGACAACTCCTCCAGGATGGGGGTCAGTTGGCGGCAGGGGGCACACCAGTCAGCCCAGAAGTCCACCAGAACAGGTTGGGTGGATTGAAGAACCTCGGCAGCGAAGGTGGCATCAGTAACGGCGGTGAGGGTGGACATGGGGTCCCTTTCTTTCTAGAGGTCTGCGAGGTAACGTTCGGCATCCAGGGCTGCTCGGCAGCCTGACGCGGCGGCAGTGATGGCTTGGCGGTACGAGTGGTCGACCAGATCTCCGGCCGCGAAGACTCCTGGAAGGTTAGTTGCGGTGGTCGGATCGGCGACCCGTACGTAACCTGCGGGGTCTAAGGCTACCTGATCAGCAACAAGGTCGCTGCGCGGTACGTGGCCGATGGCGACAAAGACACCTTCGACGTCGATGTGACGCTGCGCACCGGTCACTGTGTCAGCCAAAGTCATGCCAGTCACGGTGTTCTCCCCGTCGATCCCGGCGACGATGGCATTCCACTCAAAGCGAATCTTCGGGTTAGTCTTGGCGCGCTCCTGCATGATGGTGGATCCGCGTAGTTCATCGCGGCGATGGATAATCGTCACCGAGCGAGCAAAGCGGGTCAGGAAGTTGGCTTCTTCGAGGGCTGAGTCTCCCCCACCCACGACGGCGATGTCCTTGTCACGAAAGAAGAACCCGTCGCAGGTTGCACACCAGGAGACTCCGCGCCCTGAGAGGCGTTCTTCATCGGGGATACCCAGCTTGCGATAGGCCGACCCCATCGCCAGGATCACAGCCTTAGCCTCGTGGCGCATACCTTCAGAGTCGGTGATGACCTTGGTCGTACCTGTCAGTTCTACAGACTCGGCATCTTCAGGAATCAGAATTGCTCCGAATCTTTGGGCCTGGGCGCGCATCCGATCCATCAGTTCGGGGCCCATGATCCCCTCGGGGAAGCCGGGGAAGTTCTCGACATCGGTGGTCGTCATCAGCGCTCCGCCAGCGGCGAGAGTCGACGTGATGACAACAGGTTTGAGCCCTGCGCGGGCAGCATAGATCGCAGCGGTGAAACCAGCCGGACCTGATCCAATGATGACCAGGTTGTGTTCAGACATCATATTCCTCTCAACGGAAATGAATGGTGTCAGTACGCACTCTCCACGGTAGGTACTGACCCAACCACATAGGTGCATTCATCCTCTCATGAATCACCGCGACTGGTGTTGGATGTGGCGGCTGTGTCTGGAACTACAGCATTAACTAGCGTCTGTTCTTAAAGCGCAGGAACGCAAAGAGAGCACTGACGACAACGAAGAAGAGGAAGAACAGAGGCACCGGGCTGTTAATGAATAGAGTGCGCTCTTTTCCTGGCTGGACGAACACTCCCATGACCACGAACATCAACACAGAAAGAGTCATTATCGCGAGGAAAAACGCGGTTGATGTGGAAAACGATGCCCGCCGCGGGGGCGTATCATCGGCAAAGCCGGGCTGGACATAGAGATTCTCACGTACTGGTTCATCGGTGTTGGTGTCCGAAGGTGGCAGCGGGTCGCTCATCTCTTCCTTTCGCCGGGTGCCAAATGTGGCATGTGGTGAAAACACCGTTCTACTACGCCCAACTATTATCTCATGACGGCATCACATTGCTCGGCAAATGAGAAAGTCTGTGGATAACTTACCTCGCTGGTGCCAAGGCGCGATAGGGTCAGGACATGCCGAAGAAGTACGCCAGCGCGACCGAAGTACTCCAATCCGTCTTCGGCTATCACGAATTTCGGGGCCATCAAGAGGCAGCCATCGCTCAGGTTGTCGGCGGCGGGGATGCCATCGTACTGATGCCGACTGGCGGTGGGAAGTCTCTGTGTTATCAAATCCCGGCGCTGCTGCGGGACGGTACGGCGATAGTCATCTCGCCGCTGATTGCTCTGATGCAAGACCAGGTCGATTCTGTACGCCAAGTCGGCATCCAGGCTGGGTTTCTGAACTCCACCCAGACAACCGTACAACGTACGGCAATGGAGAAGGCCTTGCGGGCGGGAGAACTCGATCTTCTCTACATTGCCCCTGAGCGCCTCAGTATGTCTTCGGTCCAGGATCTCCTTGACCAGTGCGAGATTTCGCTGTTCGCGATTGACGAGGCTCACTGTGTCTCCCAGTGGGGCCATGACTTCAGACCGGACTACTTGGGGTTGTCGATCCTCGCCGAGAAGTGGCCGAGCGTACCTCGCATCGCATTGACAGCGACGGCGACGCAGTCAACCCATCAGGAGATTACCCAGCGGCTTCACTTGGACAAGGCCCAGCACTTCGTGTCTTCCTTCGACCGCCCCAACATCAACTACCGCATCGAACCCAAGGATTCTGGTGTCAAACAACTAGTTACATTCATCCGAAATGAGTATCCGGACAAGGCAGGGATCGTTTATGCCTTGACCCGAGCAAGTACGGAAAAGATCGCCGGACAACTCAGTGATCAGGGAATCCCTGCCCTGCCCTATCACGCCGGTCTCGATGTGAAAACCCGCCATGACACCCAGGCGAGGTTCCTGGCAGAGGATGGGTTGATCATCGTCGCGACCATCGCCTTTGGCATGGGGATCGATAAGCCGGACGTACGCTTCGTCGCCCATGTCGATCTTCCGAAATCCATCGAAGGCTACTATCAGGAGACGGGCCGAGCCGGGCGCGACGGGGACCCAGCAACCGCCTGGATGACGTACGGCCTGGGTGATGTTGTCCAGCAGCGTAGGATGATCGAGGAGTCTGTTGGATCGGTGAATCATAAGAGGAACCTGTCCTCTCATCTGAATGCCATGTTGGCTCTGTGTGAGACTGTGGAATGCCGACGCCAGAACATGCTGTCGTACTTTGGGGAAGAGTCTCAGGCATGCGGAAACTGTGATACCTGCCTGCGCCCGCCGACGCAATGGGATGGGACTGTGGCTGCCCAGAAGTTTTTGTCGACGATTGTGCGGGCTGAGCAGCATGGGTATCCGTGGAGGCAGTGCTGGGGGGAGGACGACCTTCCGCATTTCGGCTCCGGGCATCTGGTTGATGTGCTGCGTGGTGTGGAGACGGATCAAGTTCAGCGGTGGAATCATCAGAATTTGTCGACCTGGGGAATTGGTGGGGATCTGAATGCGTCGCAGTGGCGCAGTGTGGTTCGTCAGTTGTTGGCACGAGCAGATGTGGCGTTGTCGAATGATGGTCATTCCACCTTGTATGTCACCGATCAGGGCCGAGAAGTCCTGCGAGGAAACCGCGACGTACCGCTGCGCGAGGACGTACTGCGCAAAGCAGGCGCGGTCAAAGAGAAGAAACCCAAGCAAGCCCCTGTCCCTGTGGATGTGTCGGAAGATTCCCTCGAACTTTTCCAAGCGTTGCGTCAATGGAGACTGGCACAGGCAAAGGCCCGAGGAGTAGCCCCCTTCGTCATCTTCCACGACGCCACCCTCAAAGCCATCGCAGCAAAGAAGCCTCGTACGCTAGAAGAGTTATCCACAATCTCCGGAGTAGGAGAAACCAAGCTAGCCTCCTACGGCGAAGCCATCCTAAACGCGTGTCAAGCAGATGTTAACTCGACACTGCTACAGAGCGAATGACCGAACCCAACCCTCGTCATCCTGCCGCCAGGCAGGACCCCCGGCAGCCAACGTATGAACGTGGGTAAAGATCCACCTACAGACCCTAACCCAACCCCCCGTCATCCTGCCGCCAGGCAGGACCCCCGGCAGCCAACGTATGGACGTGGGTATAGATCCACC
>WQYJ01000176.1 GCA_009781325.1 Propionibacteriaceae bacterium
CTAAAACTTGCCCTTTCCGAACTAATTGCACTGTCTCGCGACGGAATGGGTAACTTTTTCCCTGAAAAACACTGGTTTTCAAGGAAAAAGTTACCCATTCCGTTACAGGGATGCTGATGGTGTGCGGAAAGGGTAACTTTTTCCCTGACTAACACCGGCGGGTTCGTGTGGTGGGTGGTGGACGACCTGTCACGACCACCGGGAGAATCCTGGGTGGCACCCCAACAATCAGACAGATGCCGATGTTAAGTGCCTGCAGTCGTGTCACCATCCCTCCCCGAGTGAATCGTAACTGTCGCAGTGATAGTTGTGTGTCAACCCAGCACCCGCAGACCCGACCACGTCCAAGAATGGCAAGGCCCCCCTGGGGGGGCCGCGGCAGCGGGGGGGAGAGTGCATTTGGAGTGCTGTGCGCCAAGGGGCCTGGAGGCTGTTGCATGAATGCTGTTTCGAGTGATGAAGCGCCGGGCGGGATGAGACGCAAAACCATATGTTGGGGTTGTGGTGGACCCACTACCCCAACATGTGGGAGACGCGGATCGCCCGATCCGGGGCTTCAGCGCCGAAACATGATTCATGCAACAGCCTCCTGGCCCCCTGGCACGCTTAGTCCGGTCATCCTGCCGGAGGCAGGACCCCCGGCGGCCAACGTATGGACTTGAAAAAGACAAGCCTTTACCACAGACCCTACGTTGGCTTCCGGGGGTCCTGCCTGGCGGCAGGATGACCGGGGGGCTTAGGGATCCAGGCCAGAAATGGGGAAAAACACCCATAGTTGAGGGAAAAATCGCTGTGATACTATCACAATTGCCTGGATAAAACCTGGGATGTACAAGCAGTTTTTTGGGTGTTCATGCTTTTTAACGTGGCACTCGGATACCCAATTACTGGTGTACATTGTCGGGAGAATGCGTGCGGGCACATGCACTGCAATGAAGGAGACACGAGGGAGGGTGTGGCGGAGATGATGAGCAAGAAAATCATTTCTGTTGGGGTTGTCGTCGCCTTAATCGCCGCCTTAGTCGCCCTTGCAGTCACCAGCGAAGGACTGCCCATTGCAGAAGTTGACCTCAACGACTCTGGGATCTGGGTGACCAATCAAGACCTCGCCCACCTAGGACGCCATAACTATTCGGCACAACAGCTTGATGGTGTTGCCTACGTCACAGAAATGACCCACTTCGATGTTCTGCAGCAGAATGCCTCGGTGCTCCTCGTCGATCCGGACTTAGGGGTGATCTCCCAGGTTAATCCGGCCAAGGTCACTATCGGGCGGGCGATTACCTTGGGTCCTGGAACCCAGGTTGTCCTCGGCGGAGACATGGTGGGGATCTTCATGAAGGCCCGCAGTGCATTCTGGCTGCTTCCGTCCTCGTCTGTTGAGGGCTTCAATCCAGACTCAGAAATCTTCCCCCCGCTAGTGGAAGACTTGGCTGACAACACCGTGATTGCGATGGCCCAAGACGGCACAGCGTACATCGTCGATCCACAGGCAGGTTTTCTCAAACAGGTTTTCACAGACACCTCAGAAACCCCCTATGTGAGGACCCAATCCATGTCAGGGCTTGCTCCCGATGGCCAGTACTCCATGACAGTCGTTGGACGGACACCCATTCTGCTTCACCAGCAAGCAGCGAAGCTCTATCTGGGGCCCAGCAAAGTCGTTGATATTGCCGCAACTCAAGCGAGCGACTCGATTGCCACTGTCGCCCTTCAACTCGTGTCTGGAGCGGCAAGTTCTGTGCTGTATCAGAC
This sequence comes from Propionibacteriaceae bacterium, assembly GCA_009781325.1. Classification (GTDB taxonomy): domain Bacteria; phylum Actinomycetota; class Actinomycetes; order Propionibacteriales; family Propionibacteriaceae; genus WQYJ01. The sequence continues at coordinate 1,756 of WQYJ01000176.1, forward strand.
CCCAGAAGCACTGGTCTCCCAACCGCTGGATGGCGGTCGCCCAGTAACCATCGTCGCCAGCAAACCCACCGGCAAGCCAACTCCTCCCGTACAGGTGAGCGGCTGTCATTACGCGGTATGGTCTGGTACGGGGGAGTTGATCCGCGACTGCGTAGGTGAGGCGAACGATGAGACAGTCTTCGTCTCGGATACGAAGACCTCCGATGAACTGCGTTTCCGGGTGAACCACGGCAATGTCGTACTCAATGAAATCCCCTCAGGATCGGTATGGTTAGTCGCTGAGCGAATCGTGAAGGTCGACGATTGGGAGACAGCGATCAATACTGCCCAAGGTGACAATGACGATGAGTCCCAAAGTGAGGTCGATGAGAACAAGCCAGCAGATCGTACGGGCGACAATCACCCGCCTGCGGCAGAAGACGATACCTTCGGTGCACGTCCGGGGACCTCGGTCTTGCTGCCGGTAGTCGAGAATGACTACGACGAAGACGGCGACTTGCTGACGGTATCTCTGGTGGGTGAAGCCCCGCCAGGCGTTTCGCTCAACACGGTCTACTCTGAGTCGGTCTTCCAGATGGATGTGCCCAAAGATGCAACCGGCACCTTGGAATTCACCTACGAAGTCGCCGATGGCCGCGGAGGAACCTCCCAGGCGAATGTCCGCGTCGAGATACATCCCGATACTGTGAACGCACCGCCGGCACAAGTACGGCCCACCAACTTGGCTGTCTCCAGCGCCCGCAAAGTGACCTACAATGTTCTCACTAACTGGAGAGATCCCGACGGAGACACCATTTTCTTAGTGGGAGCCACCTGCCCCAAAGAAGACTCGGTACAGATCACCCAAGATGGGTCGCTCACCTTCCAAGACGGCGGGATCACCACAGGCAAGAAAACCATCCAGATTGAGGTCTCTGACGGCCAGGAGTCAGCATTCGGTGAGGTCATAGTCACGGTGCTTTCACCGGGAAACCGTGCACCAGACCCGATGCCCGATCTTGTCTCAGGTGTCGTCGGTTCTGCGATCACCATCCGCCCCTTACTCAATGACTTGAGCCCCGATGGGTCCCGGCTGCGTCTCACTTCGGTTAGTGACCACGAGAAGTGTTTCCTCGACAAGGACATGACAGAAGGGGTCATCACTGCCACCTGCGACACAGTGGGGTCGTACTATCTTGATTACACGGTCTCAACCGGCCCGTCAGCCAACCAGGCAAGTTGGATTCGTATTGTCGTCTTAGAAGAACCTGATGAGGATGCACCACCGGTTGCCGTACCAGACACAGTGCTGTTGTCTTCCGGGCAGGAGGCATATGTCAAAGTACTGAACAATGATGTGAATCCGATGGGGTATCCCCTCGTGCTGACCTCGGTGCAGGATTCGCCTGAGTGGCCGTTTACGGTCACGATTGTCAACCATGCAGAGCTGATGATTACACCCACTCATGCCTTCACTACCCCGGTGGTTTTTGCCTACACTGTCTCGAATGGGAAAGGGTACGCCACGTCCACGGTGACTGTCGTACCTATCCCAGCACCAGAAAGAATCATGTCACCCACAGCGGTAGATGACACTGTGCTCGTACGGGTGGGTGACATCGCCACGGTTGATGTCCTCGCTAATGACACTCAGCCCAACGGCATCCCGCTGAAGCTTCTCCCGGAGCTGGTTCAGACCCCGAATCCGGATGACGAGGCTCTGGTTTTTGCGTCGGGAAATGTCGTACGCATCCATGCTCGGAACACACCAGGGACCTACACTGCTCTCTATCAAACGGCTGCGATCAAGGGCTCCGCTGAGCCAGCCACAGGCCGACTTACCATCTATGTCATCGCTGATGATGTTGCTAATCAAGCCCCAAAACCCAAGCAAGTGGAAGTACGCACTCTCGTGGGACGATCTGTGGTGATCAATATTCCCTTGGATGGGATTGATCCCAATGGTGACTTTGTTTCTCTGGTGGGTCTTGGATCTGCTCCGCTGAAAGGACAGATCACCCAGGTCACATCGACTGGCTTTGTGTATTCACCCGGAGAAACCACCGATGGCTTTGACGAGTTCACCTACGTTGTCGTCGACCGCAAGGGTCTGGAAGCTGTCGGCAGAGTCGTGATCGGTATTGCCGCGGCTAATGACTCCAACGTACCGCCGATCGCACTGACCGACATCATCGAGACCCGTCCTGGGAGGGAAGTTGCAGTCCCGGTCACACTCAATGACTATGATCCCAACGGAAAACCCTGTTGTGTCCTGGTCGCTGATTCGGTCCTCTCCGATGATTTTGAGGCCTTCACCCGCGACAATGATGTGATTGTCACCGTCCCTGATGCTCCAGGTTCCTATTGGGCAACCTACGAGGTTGCCAACGAGTCAGGCTTAACCACGACGGGAATGATCGTGGTCGTGGCCAATCCTGACATGAAGATGAGACCGCCCATTCTCGGAGACGATGTGGTTGAAGCAACCGAGGTGCTCACAGCCGAAAGCGTCACCCTGTCAGTGAGGGACAATGACCGTGATCCTGATGGGGATGTGATGACCACGGTGATCAGTGTCGGCGATCCTTCAGCAGTAGTCAACGGCGGTTTAGTGACCATCCCAGTCACCTCAGAACTGCAGATCCTTGATTATTGGCTGACGAATCAAGACGGCTTGGTTGGCCATGGTTTCATCACTGTGCCAGGCAGGGATACTACCCCTCCTCAACTGGACCCATCAACAATCGCTATGGAGGTCAAACAAGGTGACACAGTCACCTTCACCCTCAGCGATTACGTTATTGTGCGAACTGGTCGTACTCCGCGGGTAACCGAAGCGGCGAAGATTTCGGCCTGGAACGGCACTGCTGC
>WQYJ01000177.1 GCA_009781325.1 Propionibacteriaceae bacterium
GCCGGCTCACACTGAAGAGCGTGAAGAAGCAGTACGCGAGGGCGTGCAGATGAACTGGCTGCGTACCATCAATGGGATGGATGCCGACGGCAACATGTCCCTAGAGATCATGGAACTCGATGACAAAGGCCGTGCTGCGGGAACCGGGAAATTCGAGAATATCCAAGTCGATACGGTCATCATGGCTGTGGGCCAAGAGACGGACTCGAACTTCCTGCGCAGAATCACAGGGATGCGCTTCGACTCTGATGTCGTTCAGGTGGATCCTCATACGCTGATGACCGATATTCCGGGCATCTTCGCCGGTGGTGATGCGGTGCCCTCAGATCGTACGGTCACAATCGGCACCGGTCATGGCAAGAGAGCCGCACGGATGATTGACTCGTGGTTGTTCTCCCGTCAACCGGCAGCCAAGCATCGTGCTGAAGTGGTGGGAATCGACAAACTTCACCTGTGGTATTTCGGTGACCACGAGAGGCGTATGCAATCCGAGCTCGATATAACAGAACGCAGTGATTTCCAAGAGATCGTGGGTGGGCTCAATGCCCAGGAAGCCCGCTTCGAGGCGGTGAGATGCCTGAGCTGCGGCAACTGCATTGAGTGCGACGGCTGCTTGGGCGCCTGCCCAGAGGACGCGGTGATCAAGCTCGGCAAGGGGCTTCGCTACCGCTATAACTATGAGAAATGTACGGGCTGTGCCTCCTGCTTCGAGCAGTGTCCGGTCCATGCGATCGACATGATCCAAGAGCGCTGAGGAGGGCCGAGTAATGAGCGAAACGATTGACACCACAAGCCCAGAGGCCGAGGAAGTCACCCGTGTGATTATCGACGGCAACGAGGCAGCAGTCTCAGTTGCCTACCGCTGCAATGAACTGTGCTCGATCTACCCGATCACACCGAGTTCGACGATGGCGGAGTTGGCTGACGAATGGTCAGCCTTGGGCAAGCAGAATATTTTCGGGACTGTGCCGACAGTGATCGAGATGCAGTCAGAAGCCGGTGCTGCCGGTGCGATGCATGGTGCTCTGCAGGGCGGTGCCCTGTCGACCACCTTCACTGCGTCGCAGGGTCTGCTGCTGATGATCCCGAATATGTATAAGATCGCTGGTGAATTGACCAGTACGGTCTTCCAGGTTGCCGCGCGTTCCTTGGCTGCGCAGGGGTTGTCCATCTTTGGTGATCACCAGGATGTGATGGCTGTGCGCCAGACAGGCTTTGCTTTGCTGAGTTCTGCTTCTGTGCAGGAGGCTCATGACTTTGCATTGATCGCCCAGGCGGCGACCATGGAGTCGCGCGTACCCTTCCTGCATTTCTTTGATGGGTTCCGTACTTCTCATGAGCTGAACACCTTGGAGATGCTCAGTGATGAGGATTTGCGCGCCATGATTCCGGTGGAGTTGGTGCGCGCTCATCGCGAGCGGGCTCTGACTCCTGAGCATCCGTATATTCGCGGAACAGCGCAGAACCCGGACACCTACTTCCAGTCCCGCGAGACCGTGAACCCCTTCTATGTCAAGGTTCCCGGTGTTGTGACTGCTGTCATGGATCGGTTCAAGGCCATGACCGGGCGTGGGTACTCCCTGATTGAATATCACGGAGCCCCTGATGCGCAGACTGTGATCGTGATCATGGGCTCTGGTGCCCAGGTTGTCTCGAAGACTGTGGATCACTTGAATGCCCAGGGCGCAAAGCTCGGGATGATTCAGGTTCGTCTGTATCGCCCCTGGCCAGTCGAGGAATTCCTGGCGGCCCTTCCGGCGTCTGTACGGACAATTGCGGTGTTGGACCGTACGAAAGAGCCCGGTGCGACCGGTGAGCCGTTGTTCCTGGATGTTCTTGCCACGATTGGTGAGGCGTACTCCAGCGGTGCTCTTGATGCAATGCCGAAGATCGTCGGCGGTCGCTATGGGTTGTCGTCGAAGGACTTCACCCCTGCGATGGTTGCCGGAATCTTCGATGAACTGGCCAAGCCGAGTCCGCGCCCGCGCTTCACTGTGGGTATCAACGATGACGTGTCCATGCTGAGCATTGACTACGATGCGAACTTCGATATCGAAGACCCATCGACGATGAGGGCTCTGTTCTATGGTCTGGGTTCCGATGGTACGGTCGGTGCGAATAAGAACACCATCAAGATTCTGGGTTCGACCGTGGCTGCCGGGCATACGGAGCCGCTGTATGCGCAGGGCTACTTCGTCTATGACTCGAAGAAGTCTGGGTCGCGTACTGTCTCCCACTTGAGATTCGGGCCTGAGCCGATTGAGGCGCCGTACTTGATCTCGAAGGCTGATTTCATTGGCTGCCACCAGTGGTCCGTCCTGGAGAGGGTCGATGTTCTGGCCTTTGCGCGCAAGGGAACGATCCTGTTGATCAACTCGCCCTATGGCGCGGATGAGGTTTTTGCTCAGTTGCCGCAGCCGATGCAGCAGAAGATCATCGACCTTGAGATTGAGGTCTATACCATCGATGCCAATGAGGTTGCCCGCGCAGCGGGACTAGGAAACCGTACAAATACCGTACTACAAACCTGTTTCTTCGCGATTTCGGGTGTTCTTCCGTCGGATGTGGCGATTGAAGCTGTGAAGTACTCGATCACCAAGACCTACATGAAGAAGAGTCCGCAGGTCGTGGAGAAGAACCATGCGGCGGTTGATCAGTCTGTGGCGAATCTCCACAAGGTCAAGGTCGCCGATGCGCCAATTGGCAAGCGCGGCTATATTCCTCCGGTGCCTGGGTTCGCGCCCGAGTTCGTTCAGGATGTCACCGCGAAGATGATCATCGATGAGGGCAATGATCTGCCTGTGTCGGTGCTGCCGGTGGACGGGTCGTACCCATCGGGCACTACTCAGTATGAGAAGCGCAATGTCTCGGACATCGTGGCGATGTGGGATCCCGAGGAGTGTATCCAGTGCGGGAACTGCGCATTCGTGTGTCCGCATGCGGTCATTCGGGCCAAGTACTATTCGAAGTTCCTGCTCGACAATGCGCCGGAGACCTTCCAGTACGCGAAGCTGAATGCTGCCGGCGTACCGCAGGGTGCCTTTACCCTTCAGGTCTTCGCTGAGGACTGCACAGGGTGTGGGTTGTGTGTCGAGGCGTGTCCGGTGAAGCCGGTTAAGCAGCCCACCAGGCGTGCGATTAACCTGACTCCGATGCTGGATAAGTCAGCGTCGAAGACCAATGTCGAGTTCTTCCAGTCGATTCCTTACAACGATCGTGCTCGTCTGGACTTCGGTACGATTCGAGGAGCCCAGTTCCTGGAGCCGTTGTTTGAGTTCTCGGGGGCATGCTCGGGGTGCGGCGAGACGCCGTACTTGAAACTGCTGTCACAGCTCTTCGGAGACCGGGCAACTGTGGCGAATGCGACGGGTTGTTCGTCGATCTATGGCGGCAATCTGCCGACGACACCGTGGGCGAAGAATGCTCAGGGGCGTGGTCCGGCATGGTCAAACTCCTTGTTCGAGGATAATGCTGAGTTCGGTCTTGGGCTGCGTTTGGCGGCCGATCTTCAGACCGAACTGGCGCGTAAGCACTTGGAAGGGATGAGGTCGGTTCTTGGTGAGGAAGTCGTCGATGAGATTCTGACTGCTCAGCAGCAGTATGAGTCCGATATTCGCCGGCAGTTTGCTCGCATTGATGATCTGAAGGCGACCTTGGAGAAACTGGTGAAGTCTTCCGATGCAGGAACGGCGGCGAAGGCCGAGGACCTGCTGTCGGTGGCTGACCATCTGATCCGTCGATCCGTGTGGATCGTCGGTGGTGACGGTTGGGCCTATGACATCGGCTCTGGTGGTGTTGACCATGTGCTGGCATCGGGTCGTGACGTGAACATCCTGGTGATGGATACCGAGGTTTACTCGAACACCGGTGGTCAGGCTTCGAAGTCGACGCCTCTGGGTGCTGTGGCGAAGTTCGCCGCGGCTGGCAAGCGTACGAATAAGAAGGACTTGGCTATGCAGGCGATCTCGTACGGGAATGTCTATGTGGCTAGGGTCGCGATGGGCGCTGATCCGCAGCAGACCCTCAAGGCCTTCCGTGAGGCCGAGGCCTATCCGGGCCCGAGCCTGATTATCGCGTACTGCCACTGCATCGCCCATGGGTACGACATGCGCAAGGGCTTGGAGCAGCAGTATCGTGCGGTTAACTGCGGTCATTGGCCGCTGATCCGGTTCAATCCGGTGACGCGCTGGGAGGGCGGCAACCCCTTCCTGCTGGATTCACCCAGGCCAAGGCTGAAGGTCAAGGACTACATCTACAAGGAGCTTCGCTATACCCAACTGGTATCCGTAGACCCCGAAGAAGCAGCCCGCATGGCCGAGCTAGCCCAACAAACCGTCGATCAACGATGGGCCCAGTACGAAGAGATGGCCAACCAATCAGCCTCCGACTTCGCCGCCGACGCCCAAGGCGACCAGTTAATGAGCAAGGTCTAAAGATGTGATGGGGGTGACAATCCCACCCCCGGTCATTCTGCCGAAGGCAGGACCCCCGGCAGCCACCGTATGGACTGGGTGTAGATCTTGACCCGAGTCCATACATCGGCTGCCGGGGGTCCTGCCTTTGGCAGGATGACCGGGGGGCCAATGTAGGGAC
>WQYJ01000178.1 GCA_009781325.1 Propionibacteriaceae bacterium
AAGTCCTCACCTTCGGTTTCGCGCTCGAGCCAGAGTTCGCCGAATTCGTCGTCAACTTCTGCCAGAGTGTGGATCAGATCCTCGCGAGCCTGGTTGGCGGCGTCAACCATGTCGGCTGGGATTTCCTCAACGGCATAATCCTCACCCATCTTGGTCTCACCGCGCCAGGTCAGCGCACGCATTCCGAGCAGGTCCACCACACCAACAAAGTTGGACTCAGAGCCGATGGGCAACTGGATCACCATCGGTGTTGCATTCAGACGCTCACGAATGGTCTTCACACAGTGGTCAAAACTCGCACCAGTACGGTCGAGTTTGTTGACATAGCAGATGCGAGGTACATGGTAGCGGCTGGCCTGACGCCACACCGTCTGGGATTGGGGTTCGACCCCTGCGACACCGTCGAAGACGGCGACTGCTCCGTCGAGGATGCGGAGGCTGCGCTCCACTTCCATCGTGAAGTCCACGTGACCGGGGGTATCAATGATGTTGACCTGATGGTCATTCCAGAAGCATGTCGTTGCAGCCGAGGTGATCGTAATGCCGCGCTCCTGCTCCTGCTCCATCCAGTCCATTGTGGCCGCACCGTCGTGAACCTCACCGATCTTGTAGTTGATGCCTGTGTAGAACAGGATGCGCTCAGAAGTCGTCGTCTTACCGGCATCAATGTGTGCCATGATGCCGATGTTGCGTACCTTATGCAGATCGGTCATTAAGTCAATAGCCACGGTTTTTCCTCTTCACTGTGTGGTGTTCCTGCGTTGCAAACCATGAATGGTCACAGTTCGCACCGATGCCCCGGATGTTGTGCATCCGAGGCATCTTTGTAAGTTCTAGTTGGACAAGTTCCTCGCCTTTTTCACCAACGGTAATGGGCGAAGGCGCGGTTCGCTTCGGCCATTTTGTGGGTATCTTCGCGACGTTTCACTGAAGCACCCAAACCATTGGCAGCATCGAGGATCTCGTTGCGCAGCCTCTCGGCCATCGTCTTCTCGCGGCGAGCACGGGAGAACGAAACGAGCCATCTCATGGCCAATGTGTTTGCGCGGGCTGGCTTAACCTCCACAGGAACCTGGTAGGTCGCACCACCGACGCGGCGGGACTTTACTTCGATTCCAGGGCGGACATTATCCAATGCGCGCTTCAGTGTCTGTACGGGATCAGCGCCGCCTGTCTTCTCACGCGTACCCTCAAGGGCGGTGTAGACGATGTTCTGGGCGACTGTCTTCTTCCCCTTCAACAGGATCTTGGAGACCAGTTGGGAGACCAGCACGGATCCGTATACCGGATCGACGACAACAGGACGCTTAGGGGCCGGGCCTTTACGGGGCATTTACTTCTCCTTCTTCGCACCATAGCGGCTACGGGCCTGCTTGCGATTCTTAACAGCTTGGGTGTCCAAGGCTCCGCGGATGATCTTGTAGCGTACGCCAGGGAGATCCTTCACACGGCCGCCGCGCACAAGCACCATCGAGTGCTCCTGCAGGTTGTGGCCGACACCTGGGATATAAGCAGTGACTTCAACACCACTGGACAGACGGACACGAGCCACCTTCCTCAAAGCCGAGTTCGGTTTCTTCGGCGTCGTGGTGTACACACGTGTGCACACGCCACGGCGTTGCGGCGAGCCCTTGAGGGCAGGCGTCTTCGTCTTGGAGACCTTGTCAGTCCGGCCTTTGCGGACCAACTGTTGAATAGTAGGCACCGATCTGTCCCTTTTCTGTCGGATTTCCCTCCGCAGAGGGAATAGTCGAGGTATGATCCTCGAAAGTCTTGTTCTTGTGAGCGCATCTCGCTTAGAAGGCAGACGCACTCACGGGCATGGTGATACCAGACCCAAGGAGACATCTTACCTGTTAAAACTGGAGATGGTCAACTCTCTTTCAACCCCGCAAACCTTCCGCTTATTCCCCGGATGGGATGTGGCAAGGACTGGGGAGCTTACCATCGTTCACGCAAAGCGAGAGATGGTGACCTTTGTCCGCTTAATGATCGACATGGCACAGCGAGTGAACGCTGTGTCGAGTTAGTGATGCTCTCGGCCCCATTGCCGGTGCTTTGATGAATGTAGCCTCGGCCAGCCCCCTGTTTTGGACCATCCGCCCGAATCCCATTGAGAACCAAGGCTACGTTCATGTAGTTATTTCGGATTCCCAGCCACTACCCTTCCCCCCCGAGAAGGTAGTGACTGGCTACCTCTGGTGATCCAGCCCCATCGAAATAATTCTCTAGACCACCATCGACAAGAACTACTCTACAGGGAAGTTATCAAAATATGTAGACTGAAAGGTCTTGACATTTCATCTTGTTTCGTGTATTTAGATAACGAGGTGATAGTATACCGGTTGACAAGGTTTTATGAGAGTTTCCTGAGTACCCTACCACGGTATGATCTAGCACATTTTCCCTAGAAGTTTCTGCCCATTTTCATGGCAACAACTGGAACTTGGCCATTTTTGGGGCATAATTGGTGCTTTCTTTGAACTTTTTTTTCACCCTGGAGAGGGCGGATGTGACAGGGGAACAGTCTAAGCTGGTGGGATGGGCGCCTATCTGAAGATCCTTGCAGTGCCAGGTGCCTTAGCTTTCTGTTTGGCTGGGCTCCTGGCTCGGTTCGGCGGCGCCATGATCGGGATCGGTACGATTCTGATGGCTTCGGCACTATATGACAGCTACGGGGTTGCTGGGGCTCTGTCGGCTGCCAATGCGATCGCCTGGGCGATAGGTACTGCGGTTCTGTCAAATATGGTGGATCGCTTCGGCCAGCGAAGAATCATGCTCCCCGCGGCTCTGATCTCTGCAATAACCTTGGCAGCCATGGTTGGGTTTGCGCTGATTCATGCCCCGCTGATCACCCTATTCATCAGTACGATCCTGTCTGGGTTCTGTGCCGGATCTCCAGGAGCCATGGTGCGCTCTCGGTGGAACTATGTTTTGTCCTCCTCACATGAGCTGCACACTGCGTACTCTCTCGAATCGACCCTTGACGAAGTCTGCTTTGCTGTCGGGCCTGTTCTGGCTACCTTGCTTGCTACCAGTGTTCATCCGGCTGCAGGGCTCATAGGTCCCATTGTCTTCGGTGCCGGCGGTGCGATGATTTTCTACTCTCTACGGGCTACCCAGCCGAAGGTCATTCCTCGTGAGCCGGGTGTACGCGGGCAGAGTAGGTTCATCTTGCTATTCCCTGGACTGGCTTCGCTGCTGGGTGTGGGATTGCTCATGGGCAGTGCCTTCGGGGCTATCGACGTCTCAACAGTTGCTGCTACCTCTGCCTGGGATAGGCGCTACCTTGCAGGAGTTATCCTGGGCATTATGTCACTAGGCTCCGCCACTGGCGGCCTCCTCTATGGTTCCCGGGCCTGGGCGAGCCCTCTGCGCAAGCGATACACTATCGGCGTACTTTTCTTCGGGGTGGCTGTGTGCACCCTTCCCTTTGCTGTAACACCGCTGCTGCTGGGTGTCCTTGGCTTCGTTGCAGGCTTCGCCATTGCGCCAACTTTCGTCAATGCCAACGGACTGATAGGTCATCTAGTCCCATCCAGTCGTCTGACTGAGGGTTTAGCTTGGTTAGGCACGTCCATCGGCATCGGTGTTTCTTTCGGGGCAACCGTCAGCGGGCAGCTCATTGACATCTTTGGCTACAGGGCTGGCTTTTGCTGTGTTGCTGCCAGCGGTTTGTTAGCCTGCGCGATCGCTCTCGCTTCTGCGCGCCCTACCGTCAGCGCTGTTGAACTTTCATGAGGCTTAGAAAGCCAACGCTCCCAAGCTCCATTCTTCATGCCGTCCCTCCCACGGCATGGCACAGCGGGTAAACGCTGCGTCGTGTTTGTGATGCTGTCGGCTCCGTTGCCGGCTACTTAATGAATATGGCCTCGGCCAGCCCTTGATTTGGACCATCCGCCCGAATTCCGTAGAGAACCAAGGCCATGTTCATGTACTTGTACTGGATTCCCAGCCACTACCCTTCCCCCCCGAGAAGGTAGTGACTGGCTACCTCTAATGATCTAGCCCCATCGAAATAATTCTCTAGATCACCATCGACAGGAACTACTCTACAGGGAAGTTATCAAAATATGTAGACTGAAAGGTCTTGACATTACATTTCAAATAGTGTATTTAGATACCTGGGTGATAGTATCATGTTTGACAAGGATTTATGAGAGTTTCCTGAACCCCCCACTACAGTATGATCTAGCACTTATTCCCTGCAAATTTGTATCAGATACCATGGCAACTTTTGGAACTAGGCCATTTTTCGACGTTTTCTGGAACTTTTTTTGAACTTTTTTCCTTGCTGCAAAGGTGCGAGCGGGCCGTTTTTTGACCCCCGTCATCCTGCCGCCAGGCAGGACCCCCGGCGGCCAAACTATGGACTTGACGAAGAAAAGCTTGACCACAGTCCCTACGTCGGCTGCCGGGGGTCCTGCCTAGCGGCAGGATGACCCGGGCTTCGTTACCACAGTCCCTACGTCGGCTGCCGGGGGTCCTGCCTAGCGGCAGGATGACCCGGGCTTCGTTACCACAGTCCCTA
>WQYJ01000179.1 GCA_009781325.1 Propionibacteriaceae bacterium
CCAGACCCTACGTCGGCTGCCGGGGGTCCTGCCTGACGGCAGGATGACCGGGGGCGCTGTCCGCTTGGACTTGGGTAAAGGCCTACACTCAGGCCCTACGTTGGCTGCCGGGGGTCCTGCCTGACGGCAGGATGACCGGGGGGGCGCTGTCCCCAGGTCACGTCGTACTGAAAGAGTGACAATTGATTGCGGAATTTTGTTGCACGCAGATCTCAGGAGCATAATGGACTAATCTCTGTTCAAAGGTGAAGGGCGCAATGGGGAAGTTGCGACACAGATAGGGAGGTGTGATGCATGGAGTCATCTAACCTAACCCGCGGTGTGCTTTCTGCCTTGGGAACGATGGTTCGCGATTTCGAAATCAAGCGCGATATGCTCCTGGACACATTTCGTGATCCGGGAAAGTCTCACGACGATGCCGACATAACTGATTGGATAGAGCCGGAGCAGCCGCAGAGTGCGCCAGTATCATATCGGGGAAGTGCTGGAGTTCTCACCGGGGGGCTGCTCAGCGACATGTTCCCCATCAAGGAAGATGACGACTGGTTTGATTCAGATGATGATTCATCTGACCAGGATGCAAAGGATTGGGAGTTGGAGGAGTCCACCTCATCATCAAGACGACGGACGTCTGCCCCAGCAAAGAGTTGGAGCAAATCAACGAGCTTCTCCGCGACTGGGCGCCGCGGTTCTTCATCGACGTCGCCTGAAATCGTTGTTCAGCTACCCAAGTGGACTGAAAGCCGCAGAGTTGAAAGGGTAGAGTATCGCCTTCCTGAGGTGGAAGATTTCCGCATCCCCGATGTCGAACCTCACCCAGCGCCGCTTACTCGTAGATCGGTACGACCCGAGTTCCCTCGGGAAGAATCCGTCAGGCGTACGTCGCTGAGGCCCTCACCCGCTGCAACAGAACCCGTGAGGCGCACGTCGCCAAGACCCCTACCCGCCGCCGAACCTGTCAGACGTACGCCCAGAGTCGACCCCTTCGACCAGCTCGCGGAAGTGTCACGACTGCTTGCGGATGCCATGCAGGCAGACACCCTTCCTTCGTTCGATGAGCAGTTCCCTTCGAGCCTTCTTCCTGCCAGCCAGTACACACCGGCATCCCGCGCTTCGACTGCGCGCTCAGAGCCTTACCGCAGTCCCGTTGCTGCAGAAATGATCCGCAAGGCTCAGGCGGATATCGCCAGGGAGAAGCGGCTGTCTGCTGTACCTCGGGTCAGCGGTTCCAGTCTTCTTAACCGCTAGTCTGCTCATTTTGATTCATTACGATAAACTCACCTGCGATGGAAGGTGAAACATGGATAAACCCAAAGTACGTAAGATCGTCTCGCAGGTGTTGTATGCTCTGGCGGCAGTCTGCTTATTGATTTTCGTCATCCTTGCTTGTATGGACTGGTTCACGTACTCGAATAATCCAGCCTACTCAGCGCCTTTCTGGGCATTTCTCATTGTCAGAGGAGCAGTGTGGCTCCCCCCAGCAGTACTGATGGGCTTCATTGGTTTCGTCCTCAGCAAGCCCAAGAAGACCCCCGGGGATTCCTCGGTCGGCGGCCTCTTCTAGTCTTTACCCCAGTCATCCTGCCGCCAGGCAGGACCCCCGGCAGCCGACGTAGCGACTTGGGGAAGATCTACCAACAGTCCATACATTGGCCGCCGGGGGTCCTTCCTTCGCCTGAATCCACCGATCGCTGCCGTAACGAGCGGCACTAGATAGGTGTGCTGGTAAGGCGACCATCGCTTCAGCCAGACTGGACGCATGTGTCGAGGGGACGTATAACTTGACATAATCCGGATGGCACTGGGGGGTGGTTTCTTACCCATAGCTTTCCTAGTCCACGTGTTGGTGATGGTTTGAGACAGAACTGTTTCCGTTGTTCTGATACTTACCACTCCTCCTCGCTGACGCGGCCTTCCCTGATTTTTGCTGAGGGTACACCGTGCTCCACTACACTCTCCCCCCCGCTGCCGCGGCCCCCCCCCAGGGGGGCCTTGCCATTGAAGACGTGGTCGAGTCTGCGGATGCTGGGTTGATACACAACTGTTACTGCGAGGGTTACGATTCACTCGGGGAGGGATGGTGACACGACTACTGGCACTCCTCATCGGCATCTGTCTGTCTCATTGTTGGGGTGGTTCCCAGGATTCTCCCGGTGGTAGTGAAAGGCTGTTCTCCACCCATCATAAGAACCCGCTGGTGTTAGTCAGGGAAAAAGTTACCCTTTCCGCACACCATCGGCTTCCCTGCCACGGAATGGGTAACTTTTTCCTCGAAAACCAGTGTTTTTCAGGGAAAAAGTTACCCATTCCGTCGCAGGACAGTGCAATTAGTTCGGAAAGGGCAAGTTTTAGACAGTAGACACCTCACACCTGACACAGACCACAGCTTCACCACCCCAACCCTAGGAGAAACTGAGCTGTCGCAGTGACTTTGTGTGTCAACCCAGCTCCCGCAGACCCGACCACGTCCAAAAATGGCAAGGCCCCCCTGGGGGGGGCCGCGGCAGCGGGGGGGGAACTATCGGGAAAGCAGGCTGGATGCCTGCCGAACAGTGGTAACGCAGCCAGCGCACTCAGCTGTTGCGTTGTAGGCAAGGATCGGTGGATTCAGGCGCAGGCAGGATGACCGCTGTGGTTATATGTCTCCTTGACCGGCTGTGGTTACCTCACCTTCCGGGTGTGGTTATGCATCTCCTTGACCGGGGGCATGAAGAAAGGCCCGGGGGACCCGGGCCTTTCTGTTCGTTGTTGGTTATTACTTCAGTGCTGCTTGGGCCGCTGCCAGACGTGCGATGGGCACGCGGAAGGGGGAGCAGGACACGTAGTCCAGACCGACTCTGTAGCAGAACTCGACTGACGAGGGATCGCCGCCGTGCTCACCGCAGATACCGAGCTTGATGTCGGGGCGGGTCTGCTTGCCGAGCTTCACAGACAGCTCAACGAGCTTGCCGACACCGACCTGATCGAGGCGATCGAATGGATCGGTCTCATAGATCTTGGTGTCATAGTAGGCATCCAAGAACTTCCCAGCGTCATCACGGGAGAACCCGAAGGTCATCTGCGTGAGGTCGTTCGTACCGAAGGAGAAGAACTCTGCCTCGGTCGCGATCTGGTCAGCAGTCAGAGCCGCGCGCGGAATCTCGATCATCGTTCCGACCATGTACTTCAGGTCAACACCGGAAGCCGCAATGATCTTGTCAGCGGTGGAGGTTATGATGGCCTTGACGTACGCCAACTCCTTGACCTCGCCCACCAGCGGAACCATGATCTCAGGTACGACCTTCCATCCGGGGTTGCGCTTCTGAACGTTGATCGCAGCCTCGATGATCGCCTGGGTCTGCATCTCACCGATCTCAGGATAGGTGACATCCAGACGGCAACCGCGGTGACCCATCATCGGGTTGAACTCATGCAGAGACTCGATCTTGGCTTTGAGGTCGCCTACGGAGATATTCATCTCACCAGCGAGCGCAGCAATGTCGCCTTCATCTGTCGGCAGGAACTCGTGCAACGGCGGGTCCAGCAGACGGATGGTCACAGGGCGGCCTTCCATTGCCTCGTAGATACCCTCGAAGTCACCGCGCTGGATCGGCAGCAACTTGGCCAGGGCAGCCTTGCGCTGCTCAACCGTGTCGGAGACGATCATCTCGCGGATAGCGGCGATGCGGTCAGCCTCGAAGAACATGTGCTCGGTACGGCACAGGCCGATACCTTCAGCACCGAACTCAATAGCCTGAGCGGCGTCAGCCGGGGTGTCAGCGTTGGTACGTACCTTCATCGTCCTGTACTGGTCAGCCCAGCCCATGATACGACCGAAGTCGCCGCCGATTTCTGCGGGGATCGTGGCGATCTGAGTGCCGTACACGTTTCCCGTGGAACCATCGAGGGAGATCCAGTCGCCTTCATTGAAGGTCATTCCGCCGAGCGAGAAGGACTTCTCGTCTGCGCCGAAGCGGATATCACCCGCACCTGCCACGCAGCACGTACCCATACCACGAGCCACAACGGCTGCGTGTGAGGTCATGCCGCCGCGAGCGGTGAGGATGCCCTTAGCGTGGTGCATACCTTCGATGTCTTCCGGAGAGGTCTCCATACGTACGAGGATAACTGGCAGGCCCTTCTTGACTGTCCACTCCGTTGCCACCTCAGCAGTGAAAACGACATGGCCGGTTGCAGCACCTGGTGAAGCCGGAAGGCCTCTGCCGATCGGGGTGGCAGCCTTGAGTTCTGCCGGATCGAACTGTGGGTGCAGCAATGCGTCGAGTTGCTTGGGGTCAATCATCATGACTGCGCGCTTCTCATCAATCCTGCCCTCGTCCACGAGATCAGAGGCGATGCGGAAAGCGGCGGCAGCCGTACGCTTGCCATTACGAGTCTGCAGCATGTAGAGCTTGCCGTCCTCGATGGTGAACTCCATATCCTGCATGTCGCGATAGTGAGCTTCCAACTTGGCGACGATCTCCACGAACTGGTTGTAGACATCGGGGCTGTCAACGCGCATCTGATCAATGTTGATCGGGGTGCG
>WQYJ01000180.1 GCA_009781325.1 Propionibacteriaceae bacterium
GATTAACCTTATCCGAATCCACCCCTGTTCCTCAAGCCTGAATCCACCGATCGCTGCCGTAGCGAGCGGCACTAGGTGGGTGTGCTGGCAAGGCGACCACCGGGAAGGCAGGCTTGACGCCTGCCGAGCGGTGGCAACGCAGCCAGCGCACTCAGCTAGTGTCGCGTAGTAGGCATGGATCGGTGGATTCAGGCGCAAGGCAGGACCCCCGGCAGTCGATGTATGGACTTGAGTAAAGATCTACCCCAAGACCCTACGACGGCTGCCGGAGGTCCTGCCTTCGGCAGGATGACCTGGGGCGTGAGTACTGCGAAACGGATAGCGGACAACAAGACTCCCAGCATCAAACCCAACCCACACCCAACAGTTGACACCACACCCGTTTCTTATTGATAATGATTCTCATGAAGATTAAGGTTCTGGGGCTGGCTGCTGCTCTCATCATCGCCCTCAGCGGCTGCACCACCCCTACCCAACCCTCGGGGACGCTGTCGATCGTGGTTTCCCACTACCCCTATGCCTACCTAGCCCAAGCCATCGGCGGTGATCTTGTCACAGTGACGAACCTCACTCAACCCGGAGCTGAACCTCACGACCTGGAACTAACAACCCGCCAAGTTGCCCAGATCGCCACCTCAGATCTCATGATCTACCAGGCAGGTCTCCAGCCAGCAGTGGAAGCAGCAGTGAATGAAGTCGAACCCTCTTACCCCCTCGAAGTGACCAACATCGTACCTCTGCGAAGCCACACTCCCGATGGAAACCCCGACCCGCACATCTGGCTAGACCCCGCACAAATGATCACGATCGCAGAATCCATCACAGCAGCCCTCATCGAAATCGACCCCGAAAACGAACACATCTATGCCGACCAACTGACAGTCCTGGCAACCACGCTGACTCTGCTCGATTCCTCCTACTCAACAGGACTTGCAGCCTGCGAACGCCAAGAGTTCCTCACCAGTCACGCAGCATTTGGCTACCTCGCCGATCGATATAAGCTCACCCAGATTGCGATCTCCGGACTCTCCCCCGATGCCGAACCCAGCCCTGAAAGAATCGCTGAGATCCACCAACTCGCCCAACAGTACGGGCTTACCACAGTCTTCTTCGAAACCCTATCCTCACCTGATCTGGCCGAAATCATCGCCTCGGATCTAGGCATGCGTACCGATGTCCTCGACCCCATCGAGGGCATCACATCCGCCTCCAGAGGAACCAACTACCCCCAGGTCATGGAGTCCAACCTCGATGCCCTGCGCGAAGCGAACGGCTGCCTATGAACACTATCTGCGTCGAAGACCTAAGTCTGAGCTTGGGCGGGATGCCCATCCTCAAAGACATCTCCTTTACCATCGACGACGGTCAGGTTATCGGTCTGCTCGGAGCGAACGGCTCCGGGAAGTCCACCCTGATCAAAGCAATCCTGGGTCTGCACCGCTTCCAAAAGGGTACGGTACAACTCCTCGGCAAACCCCTGAAAGACTTCCGCGCCTGGGACCAACTAGGGTACGTACCTCAGCGGGCCTCCGTGTCCATGCACTCCACCACCGTGATGGAAGTCGTTGAATCAGGTACGCTGGCCAATCGCCGCGTGGGATGGATGGGCGCCAAACAGCGAGCGAGTGCTATGGATGCCCTAGAAGTTGTCGGCCTCGCTGACCAGTCCAAGGAACTCTACCTACACCTATCCGGGGGCCAGCAGCAACGTGTACTCATCGCCCGCGGAATCGTCAACAAGCCTCGCCTGATCGTGATGGACGAACCCTTCGCCGGTGTTGACCTCGCCAACCAAACCGAGATCGCCACCGCCTTAGGTGAGTTTGCCGCGACATTGCTGGTTGTCCTGCACGAAACTGAAGCGCTGGCCTCAATCCTCGACCGCACCCTGATCCTGCGCGACGGACGCCTGGTCTACGACGGAGTGCCAACAAAGATCCACGCAGATGCTCAGCACAAACCGGAGCATACTCACCACACCCATTTGCTCACAGGAATGGAGCACAGATGGACTTCCTAACTTTCGCCTTCGTTCAACGAGCCTTGCTCGCCTCAGCTCTGGTGGGACTATCCGCACCAACCATCGGCACCTACATCGTTCAGCGGCGTCTCTCACTGCTCGGAGACGGCCTAGGTCACGTTGCCATCGCTGGAGTGGGCTTAGCCTTGATGACTGGCTCTGCTCCCCTGCCCTGGGCTGTTGCCATTTGCGTGGCCGGGTCAATCCTGATCGAAACCCTGCGTCAAAAAGGACGCGCGACCGGTGACATCGGCTTGGCAGTCCTCTTCTACGGCGGCCTGGCAGCCGGTGTCCTCATGGCTTCGGTCGCTGGTCAAGGGGCTGGAGCTCTATCGAGTTACCTCTTCGGCTCCCTGAATACTATCTCTGTCACTGATCTGTGGGTGGTCGGATCGCTCGCTGCTGTGATCCTGGTGATCGCAGTTGGTCTATCGCCGCAGTTCTTCGCCATCAGCGCCGATGAAGACTTTGCCCGTACGCTGGGTCTTCCCGTACGACTCTATAACTACATGATCGTCATCCTCGCTGCGATCACCGTGACTATCGCCATGAGAACAGTCGGCCTGCTGCTGGTCAGCGCGCTGATGGTAATCCCGGTCGCAGCAGCACAAAATATCTTCTCCGGATTCTGGAAAGGTATGTGGGGAGCCATGGGTATCGGAGTGATCGCGAGCACAGGCGGATACATGACCTCCATCTACGCCGATGTCTCCCCCGGGGCGATGATCGTACTGATTACCATCGGATTCTTCGCAGCCTCCTGGCCAGTCGCATCATTGATCCACCGGCACTGGCGCCCGCGCAAGGATGACATTGATCCGCTGCCGGTCCCTCACCTCACCACCGAAGCCCACGATCATGTTCATGGGCCAGGCTGCGGACACCCCAGTGTCCACCACGGCGATCACATCGACTACATCCATGAAGGACACCTGCACGCACCACACGGAGACCATTATGACGAGCACTGATCTTCCTCGTCGTACTCGCCAGCGCGAGGTGATTGAAACCTATCTGGGTAGTGTTGATGAGTTCCAAAGCGCCCAACAGGTCTATGACGGTTTGCGCACAGCCGGTACGCCAGTCAGCCTGCCGACTGTCTACCGCACCTTGGCATCCATGGCCGAAGGCGGTGACTTGGATATCCTGTCCATCGATGGGATGGCTAGCTACCGTCAATGCTCCCCCCATCATCACCACCATCTGACCTGCCGGTCCTGCGGTCGTACGATCGAATTGATGGAAGGTCCGGTTGAAGAGTGGGCTGCCCGGGTTGCCAAACAGTACGGCTTCACCCAGATCAGTCACATCAGTGAAGTACGCGGAACCTGCCCGAAATGTCAGGCGGAGGAGTCATGAAACGTGCTGCCCTGGACTACCTGGATGATCCGGTGTTCTATTCTTCGATGATCGATCTGATCACCAGGGATGCTGCCGAGATTCGATTTGCGAGTCCACTAGGTGTCGTCCTGCGTACCCCTGCAGGGACGTGCATGATCTCGTGCCGTGACGAAAACAGCGCCGATCTTCTCGAACTGCTGGGGGTGGAAGAATGCCGCCTCCTAGTTGTCCACGAACCTTTCCTGATTCCGCTGGCTGAGCATAGGTTTGACTTTCGTAAGCACACGAGGTGTTTATCCTCGGCTTTCTTAGGTACGGCCCTTGCTCCGATCCTCAACCCCGATCTGCGCATCGAGACCCTGGGTATTGAATGGACGAACTGGCTGGTTGATCACTATGCCATGGATGGCCAGGAGTATCTGAGTTCCCGCCTAGAAGCCGGTGAAGTTTGGGGCGGATTCCGCGGTGAACAAATCGCGGCGTTTATTGGGCTTCATGAAGAAGGCTCCATGGGGATGCTGGTTGTCCTGGATGAGTTTCGCCGCCAGGGAATCGCTGAGTTTATGGTCACGGATCTGGCAACACGCCTACTCGCCAAGGGACTAGTCCCCCATGATCACATCATCGTCGGCAATGACGCCTCTGAAGCACTCCAACGCAAGCTGGGGTTTGAGATATCGACTCGTACAATCTGCTGGATGTCTGCCGGTGATCGCGGTCCTGGATCTGGGTCTTCGGATAACCCCTAGTGGGCTACCAAATTGCCAATACATGTTGGAAGAAACTCAACCATGCGATCAGGAGGATAGGGCCCTTTGTGCTCTGTTGTGACATGGACCTGCATCATTGCAGCAGCCAAACCAGCTAGGACAGGGTCTCTCAGTTGTGCAAGCAGTGTGCCCGCCATACCGGCGAGGACATCACCCGATCCCGCTTGAGCTGTCCACCCAACACCTCGATCGACTCTGGTGACCTTCCCGGATTCCGTGGCAACATACTGGTTGTATCCCTTCAACAGTACGGTTGTCCGGAACTCCCGCGCTGCGACAAGGATGTAGTCGACAGGATTCGCTTCTACCTTCTCCCGTGGGACACTCAATAACCGGGCAAGTTCACCGGGGTGAGGGGTTAATAAGGAGCCGGGAGGGCAACCATCAGCA
>WQYJ01000181.1 GCA_009781325.1 Propionibacteriaceae bacterium
CCGGCGGCCGATTTATGGACTCAACCCAGGGTTCTTTCCAAGTCCACACATTGGCCGCCGGGGGTCCTGCACCTACGGCGCAGGATGACCTGGGGGCGGGTGCCTATGTGTGCCTAACACCTAGGAATCCCTGCCTAATGTGCCAACAGCCTAGTCCCCTTTTGTCCCCAACAGCCTAAGTTTATGATGTTGGGCTTGGCCCCATGGCGCGGTGATCCATCAAGGGTTATTGGGGTTCATGGGTGTACGGGCAAGGCCCGGTAGTCTTCAAACTCCCACATCCCAATTCTGGATAGCTTGGCGGCGAACTCACTCTAGGTTTCGGCTTCCAAAGCTCTCACGCGAGTCTGGAAGTAGTGATGAATCGTGGTCCACTTCCACGACGACACCACGTACTGATGGCGCCCATCAACAATCCCGGTTTTCTCCACCAAAGATGCAATATGGCCTGGGGAACACATGAGCACACTAAAGGACTCTTCACCCTGTTGCCCTACTGGGCCAATCAGTAGTTGCAGGAGGACGGAAAAGATGGTCGTTTCTGGCACCCATGACTCTAGATCCCACACGTCTGGACTATGAAAGGACTTGATCTCGGCTTTCATTTCACTTCATCAGTTAGTGGCTGTCGTAGAGTGCACTGCCAGATTACGGGTGAACTCAGGGAGGCCGGATTCGCCACTTCGATTGTCATACCAGGAGAGTCTTGTACGAAGTGAGCAAAGCATTCCTCAAGGTTGTCCCCGGTTGCTGTACTGGTGAAAACCGAGGATGGCCAGAACTTGATGACCGTACCAGTTGTGTCGGAATCCCCAATTCGGTGAAGCGGAACAATAATCTCGTTTCCGCAAAACTCCTGACTCCACAAGCTGCCATCCCGACTCACAGTGGCTATGAGTCGTTCGGAGAAAGCATTCAGGATTACTAGGCCTCCGATGCTAACTCCCGTAGGGAGTATTGTGAACACCTCGGTGAGTGGAGCAGGACAATCATCATCAGGAAGCACTGGGATTCCTGCACCATCATCGATCACGCGATAGCAATTCTGCTCAAGGATCTCAACGGTGACAGTCCTTGCGCATGAGGCCCACATGCCACTCGTACGGAAAGCGAATTTCACAAGAAGCTCAACAAGTGTTGCAACACCACGATGGTCACATGCCTCCAGATAGACCCCGGGACGTGCCCTAATCGCATCGATCCGATTGGTGAAGATGATCAGCCCTTTGTCGGGGTGTGCCGTAGTCTCCTCAGACTCTTCATCGTCAATAATCATGGGTTACTCCGGTCAGCGTAGTGTTACTCGATTAATAATGGCATCAAGTCTAGGGTGGTGATCAATTGGTGCTGTCCCTCCAATTTGTCAATGCGTTTGAGAACTAGAAATCCCAGTCTTTTTCCCACGTGAATCCAGGGATGCCAGGAAGGACACTGCTATCAGCCATGAACTGAGCAATAGCAGCTAGAGCCAGATCTTCAGCAATCGCATATCTGTGAGGCAGTTCACTGGCAGAACCATCGAAAAAGAACCAGTACGTGTCATCATCATTCACCGGCTTTCCCGGGTCAAGCGATGTGTAGGCTTGGTCACCATCCTTTGTCTGGAAGAACAAGATGATTTCATAATCAACGGGTGCAACATGCAAGTATGTTTCTAACCCACAGAGCGTAAATAACGGTACCCCTCCTTCAACATCAACGGCGCTTGTCTTTGATTCGAGGCGAACAGCCTGCACGAGTCTGCTCACATCTTCGATAGTGTGCACCTGAAGCTCACAGGCATGCTCATCCTGGAGTAGTGACATATAGACTGCCTTCATCATCCTCATCCTTTCATCAGGGGTTGGTTATATGTAGAAGTCCTGATTCTTCCCATTAGAAAACGCATACAAGGTGTCTTCTGGCATATGCGCCAGCAACTCAACACCTAGGTCAGTTAGTGGGAAATCTCGTCGAGTGACGCTCATCCGCTCCGACAATGGTCCCGAGTACCAGTGGAGAAGCAGCCCGAAACTCTTGGCTCCTGCCAACTCGATTGCTGTTGTTATGACGTCCACCCATTGCTGGACTCCATGCCAACCAGATTCATTCAGCACCTGCTGCCGTACCAAGTTAGCTTGGCCGGCGTGCTCGGCAGCTAGTTGTTTCTCAGCTAACCAACGTCGAATCTTTTCCTCGCCCCAACCCTTCGCTCTCAACTTGGCTAGGTCTCTTTCAACGCTGTCCGGGGAAGACGCGTTCTCGTTCGGGTACGACTGGGCCGCTTTCCCTAATTCAGTTCCGCAGTCACAGGTCGACGCGTTATGAACCAGATATACCTCGCCAGGATTCAAGAAGGCTTGAACATGCTGATTGACGGCTAAAGAAAAGCTCACTCTGTCACCATTTTTCAGCAGTACGGTGTTGAGTTCATCAACGCTGATCCCTGCAAGTGAAGCTGTTATGTAGTGACACATGATACTGAGATACTAACAGCCTCTACTTCGAGGTATGTGAAAGAGGAATAAGTGCGAGTCGGGAAGTGAACCATCTCCGACCTAAATGTACTTAGCGAACCTTTTGTCACTCAAGATTTCCACTTGCTCTTCGATTGCCGAATTCATTTCAGTAGTTAAGGCAGGATCTTGATCTTGGTTGACGGCTTTGACTAGGGAAGCCTCAAAGATGACACTCGAGCGATTAACGAACTCCATCGCTGTGTCTCCTTCCTCCACACACTGATCAATCTCTGGGTAGGCGTCTGTCACTCTCCTTTTGTACAGGATCCTCTCGAAGTATCTGTCGTTGCCGCAGATCTTCCCAGGAGCTGGAGTGAATGCTTCGACTTCACAGAGCTTGGCATGAACTCGCTGCTTCACCTCGTCGTCTCCATTCTCGTCAGCAATCTGGTATGCGATGGCAAAGTCGTAATCTGGCCACAGGTCAAAGTTGCCGGTGAATGTAATGGTTTCAAGCATGTCGTTTACAACTTGAAGGGCTTCTTGTTTGCAGCCGGATAGATACAGACTGGTCAGTAGCGTGCTGCAGTTATCGAGATCAACTGTGCTCTTGTACGAGAACTTCTTTGTAAGCTTCGCCAGAACTCGTTGCTGTTGCTTGGTCGTGCATACCAATACCAGTGAAGCGAATGTGCCTTGGATCATTGGGTGTCTCCAATTAGTTCGGGCTGTGGGCAGGTAACATGATTATAACGCCTTGTCGAAGCCGACCTAGCTACGGCAGGCCCAGGAAAGAATTGTTGCCTCAAACCCCGAAGGTCGGCTTTCGTGACTACCCATACTGCTCCATGCACTGAGGTTCATGGCAAGTTGACTGTGTTTCACACTGTGCTGTTATTAAGCACGTCATGTGGCCATGTCCTCTGGCGCGATCCAATGGGGAAATAGCCACTCGCATTGATGGCATTACGAACGGATTCGGCTCTTCCACTTGGTGCGTAGATAGAACTGGCATCTTTGAACTTAAGCAGCGTTCACCATTCATCAAGTGATACCTTGTCACGTTTAGGAAGGGGAAGGAGATCTCGCGTCCCTGGGTTTGAACTTGTGGCCCAGCGAGTAGCGAGAGCTATGCTCTGATCGTATGGTGCACAAGAGTTCATATACCAAGGGGGCACCGGCCCCATGGCACGGTATTCACGACTAATAGATCTAACTATGGTTACCACTCTTACTCACGTTGATCAAGCCGATTACATCCCTGATGGTAACACTGTTGCTTTGGGTTCTTGATGCAGAAGACATTGTCAAGAGGCTCGGGAAGAAGTGATGGGTGTCGGCTACCCATGGACCGTTTGATAGAGCAAAAGGTTAATGGTAGCTTGTGTATGTCTTTCAAGCTGAAGAGGTAATAACATGGCTCAAGATTTCGACATTGGGGCGCTTCAAGGCGGCCTAGAACAGAACCTGAGAACCGCACATGGTTCTGCCTTCGATTTATGCTGCTACTTGTTCAGCGAAATTCGAGAAGCAGATCCAGAGCATCAGCCAGTCTTGTTTCATTTCGTTGCAGAGAACTTCGGCTTTGTCCCCTCGGATAAGAGTTGGGATGTTCCTTATTCTGAATATAATCAGAATAAAGCGGATTTAAAGAGTGACTACGCGCAGTTAGTTGATACAATTCTTGAAGCGACGATAAAACAAAACAGAGAGGAAGGCGACTTCTACAATTCTCTGTGGGCTTCGATCATTGGCACACCTAGTTTTGATACTGAAGGTAAGCGAGCCTTCGCGTTTTACTACATGCTGATCGATGCCAGTATCCCGTATTTTCACATTGACAGAGACTCGTTATGGAGAATGGATAATGTGGAATTCCAGAGTCTGCGGAGGAAGCATGTTCAGGATCTTCGCAAGACAAGCTTCTTACTCAAGAGAACGTTCCAGCAAAGGACCGAAAAGGCTTCTGCACTGCTCGCTCAGATTAATATCAATCCGCCTGATAGGGCGTTAGACGATGAGGAATACACAGTGGAACTTGAAGAGTATCAAAGGTGTATCCTAATCATGGATGA
>WQYJ01000182.1 GCA_009781325.1 Propionibacteriaceae bacterium
GCAGCGCGTATGGCCGATGTGCTGGTCGAGCTTCGCCCTCATGTGATGGTGACCTACGACGAGGCAGGTGGCTACCCGCACCCCGATCATGTCATGTGTCACAAGGTCTCGATGAAGGCTCGCAGTTATGCTGCAGATCGCCAAAAGTACGGCGATCGAGCCTGGGCGATACCCAAGGTTTACTATCACATGAACTTTCACCGAGCCCGGTTCGCAGCTCTTCATCAGGCTGTGCTCGATGCTGGTTTAGAGTCGCCCTATGTGGAGCGTCTGCGCGACTGGATCTACGACTCCATGGATCATAGGGTCACCACGAAAATCGAATGTGCCGACTACTTTGAAACCCGCGATGAGGCCCTGAAGGCTCACGCCACCCAAGTAGACCCCCAAGGTTGGTGGTTCACCATCCCGCTAGATATCCAACGCCAAGTCTGGCCCACCGAAGACTACGAACTAGCCCGCTCCACAATCCCAGCCACCCTCCCCGAAACCGACCTCTTCGCCGGGTTACGAGGGACGTGACAAGGGAGACGAAACCCGGTCATCCTGCCGCCAGGCAGGACCCCCGGCAGCCGATGTAGGGTCTGTGGTCAAGCTTTTCTTTTTCAAGTCCCTAGTTTGGCCGCCGGGGGTCCCGCCTGCGGCGGGATGACCGGTGGTCTAGTTATACGTCCCCCTGTCACGTCCCCCCCACCATCACTCCTTCAGGGGTCTACACTGAGGTTCCATGGCTCGGGTGCTTGTTGATATCACGCCTCTTCGCGAATCTGCGCCTTTTCGGCGGCTGTGGTGGGGGCGCGGCTTGGCTGTTGTCGGCGGGCAGCTCACGGTCATGGCTGTGGCGCTGGAGATCTACGACCTCACCCGATCAACATTTATGGTCGGTTTGCTGGGGGTCTTCGCGCTCGTACCTCTGGTCATCATGGGATTGTACGGGGGGTCACTGGTCGACCATCATGATCGGCGTACGGTGGCTCTCATCTCCGGGCTGGTGATGTGGGGTGCGACCATCGGACTCGCCATCGAAGCATGGCTCCACATGGAAAACATCTGGATCCTCTACGTCATGGTGTTCATCCAATCAGGCGCTGGCGCGGTCAATGCCCCTGCTCGCGGAGCCATCATCCCTCGACTCGTCAGCCGAGAACTCCTACCTGCCGCGAATGCCCTGAATGCTTCAGTATGGACCATTGCTCTGATGGTCGGCCCGCTCATCGGATCAGTTCTGGTGGCAGCTTTTGGCTATAAGATCGCCTACACCGTCGACGTGATCACATTCACAGCATCTCTCTATGCTGTTCTGCGCCTGCCAAGCGTGCGACCTCTGCGTACTGAAGAAGAGGAGACTTCCCCAGTACGCGGGTGGCGCTCGGTGATCGACGGCTTCGCCTTCCTGTCCACACGACCGAACATCCGAATGACCTTCTTCATGGACATAGCCGCCATGGTCTTAGCCCAACCAGTCGCCCTCTTCCCAGCGGTAGCCTCAGACATGATCGGAGGTGGCGCAACAACAGCCGGATGGCTGGCTGCCTTTGTCGCCTTCGGCTCAGTAGTAGCCCTGATTTTCTCGGGTCCACTAGGGCGAATACGAAGACAGGGACTCGCGGTTGCCGTGATGGTCGCCGGGTGGGGCTTGGGGATTCTCGGCTTCGGAGTGGTCCTGATCATGGTCGGCACCACCCACCCTGACACCGTCATCCTCTGGGCGCTGATCGCAGCCGGAGTCTGTCTGGCTTTCGCCGGTGCCTGCGACGCAGTCTCATCGGTCTACCGCAATGTCATCCTCCAATCAGCCACCCCCGACAAACTCCAAGGCCGACTCCAAGGCATCTTCACCGTCACAGTAGCCGGCGGCCCCAACCTAGGACGCCTCGCCTCCGGCACCCTAGCGAAAGGCCTCGGCGGAATCAGCGCCGTACCCCTAGGTCTGACAGCCCTCATCGGCGGAGGCTTGTGCATCCTCGCCGTAGGCGCCCTCACCCGAGTAACCCCGAAGTTCCTCAAGTACGACTCCCACCACCCGCAGCCGTGATGTGATGGGGGCGGTCGTTTCTGTGATGTCCCCCCACACCGGTCATCCTGCCGGCAGCCGATGTGTGGACTTGGGTAAAACCCTATCCCCAGACCCTACGTCGGCCGCCGGGGGTCCTGCCTGACGGCAGGATGACCGGTGTGGGGGCTTACCCACCCCATTGCCACATCAGACGTATACCCGCCCAGGTATTGAGACGGAAACAAAAAACTGTCTTTAATTCTGAAATAACAACGCCAAAAATTTCCTCGACGGGTCTGGATCGTGGTTGGATAGGAACATGAGTCCGCGAACGATTGGTGTAACCGAGCTCGTCCTGCGTGATGCCCATCAGAGCCTCCTTGCCACCCGCATGGCCACCGAAGACATGGTCGATGCATGTGAGGATATTGACAAGGCTGGATACTGGTCGGTTGAGTGCTGGGGCGGAGCAACCTATGATTCCTGCATCCGTTTCCTCAATGAGGATCCTTGGGTCAGGCTGCGCACCTTCCGCGAGTTGATGCCCAACTCAAAGTTGCAGATGCTGCTGCGCGGCCAGAACCTCCTTGGCTATCGCCATTACGAGGATATGGTCGTAGAAAGATTTGTTGAAAAGTCAGCCGAGAACGGCATGGATGTTTTCCGTGTCTTCGACGCTGTGAATGATCCCAGAAACATGGCTAAGGCCATGCAAGCGGTTGCCAAGACTGGCAAGCACGCCCAGGGTACGATCTGCTACACAATCTCTCCCGTACACACGGTTGAGGGGTATGTGAAGCTGGCAGGTCAGTTGCTCGACATGGGTGCGCAGTCCATTGCCCTGAAGGACATGGCTGCTTTGCTCAAACCGCAACCTGCGTACGACATTATTCGTGCAATCAAAGAAACCTATGGCGAGACGACACAGATTAATGTCCACTGCCATTCCACGACTGGGGTTACCCTAGTCACCCTGCAGAAAGCTATTGAGGCCGGTGCAGATGTGGTCGATACCGCGATCTCGTCGCTCAGCCTCGGCCCAGGACACAACCCAACTGAGTCCTTCGTCGAAATGCTGGAAGGTACCGAGTTCACTACTGATCTCGATATGAAGCGTCTGCTGTCGATTCGCGATCACTTCGCGAAGATCCGCCCCAAGTACGAAGAGTTCGAATCGGCCGTACTGGTCGACACCGAAATCTTCCAGGCGCAGATCCCTGGCGGCATGCTGTCCAACATGGAGTCCCAGCTCAAGGCTCAGGGCGCCGGCGACAAGGTCAGAGATGTTCTAGCAGAGGTTCCCATTGTCAAGTCTGACTCCGGGCACCCGCCGCTAGTCACCCCGACCTCTCAGATCGTTGGTACCCAGGCAGTGTTCAACGTACTCTTCGGCGACTACAAGAAACTCACAGGTGAGTTCGCTGATCTCGTACTTGGATACTATGGGCACACCCTCGGCGAAGTGAACCCGCAAGTGGTCAAGATCGCCCAGTCCCAGACCGGCAAGCCACCGATCACCTGCCGTCCCGCCGATCTGCTCAAGCCCGAATGGGATGAGCTGGTCGCACAGACCAAGGAGCTCGAAGGCAACGATGGTTCGGATGAAGACGTCCTGACCTATGCCATGTTCCCTGCTGTTGCTCCCGAGTTCTTCATGCACCGTGCCGAAGGACCGAAGTCCGTAGCAAAGTCCGAAGCTCAGATAGCTGCCGAGAAGGTAGCCAAGGAATCCGGTGCTACGACTGCTGGTGTCGGCACCATCACCTATAACGTCGCCCTTGGCGGTCGTACACATACGGTGAAGGTGGAAAGGGCGTAAGCCATGAGTGCAAAGAACATGTCCGAACTCGTTGCTCAGTTAACTGAGAGGCGGGCAGAGACCGAAGCTGGCGGTGGCGAGGTACGCCTCGAAAAGCAGCGTGCCCAAGGCAAAAGAACCGCTCGTGAGCGACTGGCCATTCTCCTCGACGAAGGAAGCTTCAACGAGGTAGGGCTTTTCCGCAAGAACAGAACAGTCACCTTCGGGATGGACAAAGCCAATCTCCCAGCAGACGGTGTTGTCACCGGTGTTGGGACGGTACGAGGGCGTCCGGTCAATGTAGCCAGCCAAGACTTCACAGTCATGGGTGGTTCGGCCGGTGAAACCCATTCAGTCAAGGTCGTCGCCATGATGGAGGCAGCCCTGACGAATGGCAACCCCTTCGTGTTCATCAACGATTCCGGCGGTGCGCGCGTACAGGAAGGCATCGACTCCCTCTCGGGGTACGGTCAGGTCTTCTATGCGAACGTTAAGCTCTCCGGTGTCGTACCGCAGCTCTCCGTGATCTGCGGTCCCTGTGCAGGTGGTGCTGCCTATTCCCCAGCGTTGACGGATTTCATTATCCAGACCCGCATGGCCAACATGTTCATCACTGGCCCTGGTGTTATCAAGCAGGTCACCGGTGAGGATGTGACCCAGGAGGCCCTGGGTGGTGCTGATGCTCATATGCAGAAGTCAGGTGTGA
>WQYJ01000183.1 GCA_009781325.1 Propionibacteriaceae bacterium
AAAGGCAGGACCCCCGGCAGCCAACGTATGGACTTGACCAAAGACCTACGTCCCCCCCGGTCATCCTGCCAAAGGCAGGACCCCCGGCAGCCGAAGTAAGGACTTGACCAAAGACCTACGCCCCCCCGGTCATCCTGCCAAAGGCAGGACCCCCGGCAGCCGCCGTATGGACTTGACCAAAGACCTACCAAAGACCCTACGTCAACCGCCGGGGGTCCTGCCTAGCGGCAGGATGACCGGGGGCTAGTAATACATCCCCGTGACCCGTCTCGTCACATACCAACCGTCCCTTGCATTGTTCATAACATGCGCGATGTCGTTCATAATAAGATCAATGCGACTCAGTCGCATCCCCCAAAACCGCTACATGGCGTGTTTGTTCTGCAATCAGTACGGGTGTACCCTAGTAAAGCTTCTTTCGAGTCCTAACCACCTGCATGGGTGTAGTGCACCCTGTGGAGGGACTGGACAACTAAAGAGAGGAGCACATTTGAGTTCAATATCAGGACTCGGAGCGGGGATCACCCGCCGAATCGCGCAAAGTCCAGAAATCTACCAGCGGATAAAAGCAGTACTGGTGGAGATTACTGAGGATGTTCATAAACGCCGAGTAAAACAGTGGGCTGAATCCAAAGAGGGAGTATTCCCAAATCTGTTGGAGTCGCGCCGCCAAGCAATCGAGGAGTTAGCGATCCTGTGCAACGCACTCGGTTCCTCGGTAGAAATCAGCCCGGCCCAGTTTGCGTACGCGTCGAAGTTATATACACCACCAAAATGGACCTCAGTCGATGATTTCCTAGATTTCAACCCATATTCGGGTGACTGGGAGTAGCCCTGGGTGGCAGTGGGGACGGTCATTCTTGTCACAAAACGACCGTCCCCACTGTCACACACCCCGTACTTCTATCACATTGGCGTGTCCCCATAAGTGAAACTCAAAGCGTGGTAGCGTAGGGTCTCCTCGCTCATGGAAGGAGCCACAAATGCAGTCCCTGCAAGCTTTGGCGGAGCGGTTTGGCTGTGAGGATCTCGCAGCAGCGTTCCCTGAAATCGACATCCCTGTTCTGACCGGCGCCCAGCGCCAAGGAGATGTCCTAGTGTTACCGAGCCCCCTTCCAGCGAAGTGGCCTCGTAAAGGTCATCTGCCGCTCGACCCAGGCGTGGTCGTACTTTCGTCGGAGGACACCGATCACACCCACACTCTTTATGGAGATGGGCAGGTGTTTTTCACTGAGGGCATGTCCTATCAACGGATCATTTGGTGGCGAAGAATGGAAAACAACATAGCCTGGCTCAACGTCCCTGCGAATGGGGAAGCATTCCTCATGCACTCTGATGAACACGGAGCCTTAGGCATCGGCCCAGGCACCTATCAAATCCTCGCTCAACAGGAGTTCGGTGATGGGTGGATGTGGTCTTCCGTCCTCGACTGACCCGATGGTGCTGTCGCGTTCCGATGCTCGGTTAATCAACCGTATTCGCTGGGACTGGGTAGACACCGCGTGGTCAACAGATCCATGCGTTCGCGAGCAAGCCGCTGAGTTCGTACGTGAGCTCTATCACGTTGCCGGCTTATCTCAGCCAGATGTCCTCTGGTGCAGTTCGCCCCAGCAGATGGTAGATACCTTCGAGGCGCTTGCGTGCTTTGATAACCAAGAGGAGATGCTTCCAATACCCGAATTATTCAGTCCCCTCCAGTTGAACATGTTGAGTTGCAAAACCCGGCCAATGCTAGGGCGACGCAGTGTGGCAAAACAACTCTGGGCAGACCCATGGCTGATTGCACAAGACACCCCTGTGACGGATTCCGTACGCTGGGAGGTTGCCGATACTCTGATGGGAACTAACGCATTGGAGCAGACTGTGTTCCAGGGCGGGCGAATCTGGGGACAATGCTCGGAGTCCTTGACCTGGGCGGGGAGAACACCTGTGCTCGCGGCAATGCAACTCACGGACCAAGCTGTGATGTGGGAATCCTATCTGCGGGTCGTTGGAGTTCATGACCCTGTTATTGCCGCTGCCTTGGATGTGCTCCGTAGTGTTGGCTGCATCGCACCGCTGGAGGGACTGGCGCTTGTGGCGGAGCGGCCCTGTTTTATCAGGTACGATGCTGGGTCGCACGTACTGCATGCTCTGGGGCGTCCAGCAGTGGAGTGGGATGACGGCACTGGGCTGGCCTTCTGGAATGACAGGGTCTTGCCTAGTACTATCTGGGACTGGACACCAGCCGAGGTGCTCGCCTGCCCAAACCTCCAATTGCGCAGCATAGCAATCCAAAACATGGGCTGGGAACCGATTATCGATTCTTTGGAACCCTGGGCTGTAGCTGAGGACCCCGGCAACCCAGGCCAGGTGATCGAGATGTACAGAGTCGTCGTCTCCTCGGGGTTTGCACACGCGCCAGCTGAACGGAGGCAATATGTGCGAGTTGCGAATGCTTCACTGGACATGGATGGCACCAGACGGCGGTTTGTTCTCCAAGTGCCTACCTGGATCGATGATCCTGTTGGGGCAGTTGCGGCAACCTTTGGTGTGACCGCTGAGGTGTATCGGGGGTTGGTGCGTGCTTGCTGAGTGGGAGTCACGCGTCACAGTCTTAGGTGAATAAACCTGACAATAAATGGACTAATTCCACCTATCAGGGCACCGAGAACGACAGCTGTTCCCATCTCCACACCAAGCGCCATAAGCAGAAAACCGAGAAACACGAACCCAAACATCAAGCCACCAACAAAAACGAGTCCTCCAGATGAAAGATCAAATAGGGGTTTCTTTGTCTCGGCTTGCTTTTGCGAGGTAGAAGTTCTAGTGGTCTTCCACGTTTCCTTTGCAGCAACAGTATTTGGCCAATGAGGTTTAATCGCAGCAGCGAGCTCCTGGATCAGGCATGCGGCAGCATCCTCAGGGGCAAATCCAGCAGTTTTGATTATTATCGAACTCTCTCCACTGCCATGTTTTTCCTCCACAAGGACAACGCCGACCATATCAGCGGTCCACATGCTCGGAAGTTGTCTGAAACTCGAGAGAGTACTCTTCCCATGCAAGATTGCACCCCAACCTAAATCGCTTGCGCCTCTCATGCCGTAGGTGCCAAAGTCTTCTTCTACAGGGAGAATGCCGTTTACAATTCCCGGTAATTGAGAAAAAACGAAGTCCT
Organism: Propionibacteriaceae bacterium; assembly: GCA_009781325.1. Classification (GTDB taxonomy): domain Bacteria; phylum Actinomycetota; class Actinomycetes; order Propionibacteriales; family Propionibacteriaceae; genus WQYJ01. The sequence goes on from WQYJ01000183.1 coordinate 3,158, forward strand.
CTAGCTGAGCGAGTTCCTTGTCGCCACTTGCAGATAGTTCAACATAGTCTCCTGTGTAAGCGCCATCTATGACACCTCGTGCACCCGATTGTTTGAACTCGGGTAAGTAGTCTTTCATCGTCTGCTTACTCCAATCATGTCCTAGCTGCTCCACTTTCTGTCAAGGCTAGTTAGTAGCTCGTGGATGGCCGAGTAGTGTAATGAGCGACTGATCACTTCCAGTATTTACCGTGATCAGGACAAATCCAACCACTATCGCCACACGTTGAGCAATGGAGGGTGTTGCCCAACATTCCTGTAGAAGTGCCCTTTCCTTTGCATGATGGGCAAGTTAGTAGAGGCTTGTGGCACATGCTCTTATTACATTTCATTGCTGTCTCCTAATGATCTACGTTGGTGTCAGTTATTAGGTTTCTCTGCACTAAAAGTGTAATACAAATAGATACTAGACCAATGATGGGAAAGAGTGTTGTTTTCGGTTTCTTCATTTCCGCAAGATATCAGAGCCAGCACGTTGGCGTAATGTCTTCTAGCGTGAGCACCGCGATGCGTAACGACCATCTTCACATACGCTCATTCAGAAGCGTGTCGAGAGACTGATTTCGGTTTACGGGCAAACTAACTATCAGCACGTAATGAGGATCAAAGAGAGCCGTAGCCTTTGTTCGATAACTATTATGAAAAGGCTTCTTCGTATCATGCCATTTTGTAGGAGATGGCAATGTCCTCCCGAATTAGAGATCGAACAATAGTCCTTATCAGGCGGGGCTAGGTGGGGGTGGCACATTTGTTCAGTCCCGACGCTGACAGAGGTAGCAACCGTTTGTGAAGGGCCAATAAATAATGACAATTCGACAACTATTGCACAGTGGGGAAGAGACAACTGGCAAGGCAATACATGAGAACGATATGAACTCTTCTATTGACCAATAGTTGGCGTCGACGATGAGACAAAATGTGTGATTAAATATGGGTAGGTGGTCGCATACCCTCTAAGGTACCTACTATCTTTTATGGTCGCGAACCGACATTCACCAACAGAGGATGAATACGCATGAACGGAGTTGACTGGCCTTCTTCAAATCTTCCAGATGACAAAGAAGAATCTGGCCCTGACGATAGATTTTGGGCTGCTCCAGACAGCGGCGACACCGATCAGTCGTTTCCTCCATTATCGGTTGAGAGTGAGATTCAGACACCTGTGTCACCCTTTGTTTCTTCTCTCATCGATAATGAAGAAAGCATGGAGGAATCTGAGCCTATAAGACCTGTGTCGTACTTGGATGCTTCCCCATTCCAGGACAATCC
>WQYJ01000184.1 GCA_009781325.1 Propionibacteriaceae bacterium
GGGTAATACTGGGTTGAGTCCTTACGTCGGCTGCCGGGGGTACTGCCTGCGGCAGCATGACCGGGGGTGGTCTAGGGTCTTGGAGTGGGTAGTGCTGGCCCTAGTCCCTACATTGGCTGCCGGGGGTACTGCCTGCGGCAGCATGACCGGGGGTGGTCTAGGGTCTTGGGGTGGGTAGTGCTGGCCCTAGTCCCTACATTGGCTGCCGGGGATACTGCCTACGGCAGCATGACCGGTGGGGGCTTCCGGAAGGTACTGCCTACGGCAGCATGACCGGTGGAGGCTTCCGGAAGGTACTGCCTTCGGCAGCGTGACTGGGGGTGGCGTGACTGAGTGGGCTGGTTATCGCAGTATTGCTCTGGTTGCACTGTGGGGATCTTAGTCGGTGATGCCTGTGCCGGTTCTGGGGATGGCTATGGACATTGTTGCGTCGGTGGTGAAGCCTACTAGGAGGGTGGCTGCGATGATGTATCTGATGCGAAGCGAGATTCGGTTGAGCCAGGTGTCCAGTAGGGGAGCCATGAAATAGACGGCGGCGGAGGCGGCCATGCCGAAGACTAGGAGTCCTTCTAGGCAGACTCGGCCTTGGATGTTGAAGAAGTAACCTGTGTAGTTCCAGTAGGTCAGGCCGGAGGAATAGTAGATCACCGTTGCTGCGGTGTATTCGATCACTCCGCACAGTCCGATCGCGGTGAGGAAGGTGACGAAGGGTCGTTCGCGTAGTTTCTTGAGGACCACCAGTACGACCACTCCGCCGGTTCCGTAGATGGGAATCCAGGGGCCGTACATGGTTCCTCGGTTGACGAAGTGGCCGACGTACGCGATGGAGAGGGTGGATTCATAAACCCAGCCAATGAAGGAGAAACAGAAGAAGAGCAGGATCAGATTAATCACAGAGTAGTCGCGTCGGTAGTCCATCCGAGACGATATGTGGGATTTCTTGGCGCGCGGGTGCGGGTACACCAGGGGATGGTCATCGTCGACCCATACTGACTCATCAATTGGTATCTGCGTGAGGTAGGGGTCGTTGCAGAGCTCGATACCTGTGATCTGATGATCGAACCCTATTGCGCGTACGCGGGTGTAGAACTCGGCGAATGCCAGATATCGGTAAGGCGATGCATAGAAGTAGATGACGAGCCCGAAACTGAGAAGACCGAGGAAATACCAGGGAACAAAGCTGAGATCCAGCAGGAAGGCTCGCATGCGGTTGCCCTTCATGAGAGTCTTACTCAGTTGAAGGGCTTGGCGGGGGTTGGCATGGGGATTCTCAGCCAAGATGTAGTCGTACATACAGTACGAGTAATACTTGATGGGGAACCCTATGATGGTGAACGCCCACACAACCAACCAGAAATACTTATAGATCGCCGCCCAACCGATGGCCAAAGTGGCTCGGCTGCGGAAGACGAACAGTAGCCGTGAGACACCAGTGTGCGGGTAAATCCGTGATTCCACATAGAAACGGATGCTGGAGATTCGCAGCGGAATTCGTGCAAAGAGGGTGACGCCCATGGTGGCGACTACGGTCGCACCAGCGATGATGGAGGTGGTAACAGAGGTCCCAAGGATGGCGTTGCCGAGTGCATAGAGAACTGCCTTTTCAATTCCGCCTGAGGTTCTAATCGAGGTGTAGACGTTGTGGATCACTCCTGCACTGGAATCCTCACCTACAGAGGTCCACTTTTGGGCATCCTCGATCCAGGTCTGGAGGTCGGCGAGAAAGGTTTCTCCGTCGGCGAAGTTGAGGAACTGGAACAGACCTCGCAAGAAGTCATAGCTGGAGGAAATGATCGCACTCGGGGAGAGAATGGGCCAGATGAAGACTGCTCCGAGTACGGAAATGACTACACAGGGGACGATGTTGGCGCGCAGCGCCTGGCGGGCAGGATGCCTGACATCCTTGGCAGCCAGTACGGTATGTCGCTGGTCATCAACTGTAGACAGATCACTCATCGCAGGTAAAAACTCACTGAATTGTTGGGGCTTGTGAAAGCCACTTCGATCGTAGCGAAAAACCATTATCATGGGAAGGGTTACGGCCGGTGGTGAGGAGTAAGATGCGCAAGACATATGAAGAGAAACTGCACACTGTTGGGAAGGGTCTGCCGACAATCGAAACTATCGGTGATCCAGGTGCTGCAGTGCGGATGGGGATTCTTCCTGGGGAGACGATGCTGGTCACTATTCCGGTCAACTATGACCGGGTGATGAAGCTTGTTCCGTATGGGAAGGTAATCACCACTGATGAGCTTCGCGAGTTCTTGGCTGCTGAGGCGGGGGCGGATACAACCTGTCCGTTGACAACGGGAATCTTTATTAACATCGTCGCTCATGCCTCTCAGGAGCGTGAAGGACGTGATGAAACCTGCTGGTGGCGTACTTTGAAGAAGAATGGGGAGTTGAACCCCAAGTATCCCGGTGCGCCGGATCTCCAGCGCAGTCTTTTGGAGTCCGAGGGCCACGTGATTGTCGAAAAGGGGATAAGGCTCTTTGTTGACAATTATCGGGAGAGGTTATTTAACATCTCGTAGGTCATCCCGCCGAAGGCGGGACCCCCGGCAGCCGAACCTCGGTCATGCTGCCGTCAGGCAGTATCCCCGGCAGTCGACGTGGGGTCATGCATAGAGATCTATTCCGAGTCCATACGTTGGCTTCCGGGGGTCCCGCCTTTGGCGGGATGACGGGGCTGGGTCTTTGTTATTACTGTTCTTTCAGCGTTTCCTTTGTGTTAACCAAATTAGATAGTTCCGGAAATCTTCGGTACGTAGCGTGGGGTTTGTACACACGAAGCTAAAGGAGCTACAAACGTGAAGAAATCGATTCTGGTGGTCGCAGTTGCGGCTATCGCGCTTTCTCTTGGGGCATGTGCAGCCAATGAAGGCGGCACAAACCCAACAAATACTGATCCGTCCCAGCCCGAAACCCCGGCGTTAATCGGAACTATCGATGCTGGCGGAGCATCCTCGATGACAGCAGCTATGGAAGCATGGCGTGCAGGATTCCAGAATGCAAACACAGGTGTCACTGTCAACTATGATCCAACCGGTTCAGGTACTGGCCGCCAGAACTTCACCGATGGCGGGTACGTTTTCGCAGGCACAGACGCGGCCTTTGCCGTTGATAAGGTGGCCGGACCCTTCGCACCTTGTGCCCCAGATTCAGCACTGGTTCAGGTGCCCGTTTATATCTCTCCGATCGCTATCGGATTCAAACTGACTGGGATTGAGTCTCTGAATCTTGATGCCGACACCATTGCGAAGATCTTCACCGGTGCGATCACAACCTGGAATGACCCTGCTATTGCCGCACAGAACTCAGGAGTGAACCTTCCTGCCACAGCCGTGACTCCAGTTCACCGTTCGGATCAGTCCGGAACCACTGAAAACTTCACGGACTACCTCTCCAAGGCTGCTCCGAGTGTATGGACATGGGAAGCCGCACAAACCTGGCCGGAATCACTGACCGGTGAAGCGGCTGAGAAAACTCAAGGAGTACGCGAAACCATCACAGCCACAGAAGGTGCCGTGGGTTACCTCGATGCCTCCCAGGCAACATCGATGGGTACGGTAGCAGTGAAGGTCGGGTCGGGATACGTCTCCTACTCAGCAGACGCAGCAGCCGCAGCCGTCGGAAAGTCCCCCTTGCAGTCCGGACGCGCAGCCTCCGATGTGGTCATCGCTCTAGACAGGACACTGACAGATGCCAATGTCTACCCAGTAGTGCTTGTCAGCTACATCGCTGCCTGTGGGACCTATGCCGATGCCAACGATGGTGAGTTAGTCAGTGCCTTCCTCACCTACGTCGTCTCTGCGGACGGTCAGGCTGCTGCCGCTGCCAATGCAGGATCGGCTCCCATCACAGGTGACGCCAGTCTTGCAGCTAAGGTTTCTGCCGCTGTCTCCACGATCAGCTAAGAGATTCATCTGATGGACATCGCCTTACTCACACCCCTTCCTCGGCGGGAACGTGCAGCGAATACATCCGCTAAGGCCATCGTGACAGGAGCCAGTCTCCTTGTCGCGGTGGCCTTAGCCGGTGTGGCCATTTTCCTGGGAGTACAGGGATGGCCAGCCATCTGGGCAACAAGTGCCGAGCTACCGATGAAGGCAGCAAGCCTGTGGTCTCTGGCACTGCCGCTCGCCTTTGGATCGGTATGGGCCTCATTCCTAGGGCTGCTCATCGCAGCACCAGTCGCTATCGGAGTAGCACTGTTCATCACCTGGTACGCCCCGAAACGCATCTCCCGTCTTCTGGGAGCCATCATCGATGTCTTAGCCGCCATCCCCTCGGTTGTCTATGGTCTGTGGGGGCTCATGGTGCTCGCACCCATCATGGCTCACGGCTATGGATGGCTTGGTGCTCACCTCGGGTGGTTTCCGCTGTTTTCAGGGTACCCCTCGGCCAGTGGACGTACGATCTTCACC
>WQYJ01000185.1 GCA_009781325.1 Propionibacteriaceae bacterium
GAAGCATGTGACGAGGACAACATCAAGAAAAGAGACTCAGGTGTTGTAATGAGAATCTGTGGAGGCTTTGCTGCCAGCTTTCGCCTCTCGGGCGCAGGAGTATCGCCGATACGCATCCCCACGTGAATCCCCTTGCGTGGCGTTCCTTGTTCCAGCGCAGCATTCAAGATTCCGTTGAGAGGAACACCCAAGTTGCGTTCAACATCGACTGCCAAGGCTTTGAGCGGAGACACATAGAGAACCTTGACCCCAGGAGTCACCTCCTCACGACGCAAAAGGCTGTCGATGCTGTACAGGAAGGCAGCCAGTGTTTTCCCTGAACCTGTAGGAGCGATCACCAGTGCGTTCTTACCTTGGCGGATCTGTTCCCAGGCTTGTGTCTGCACCTGCGTTGGGCCAGCAAAGGCGTGTCGGAACCATGCTTGGGTTGAAGCCATGAACTCAGCCATCGAATCATCGACGATTCTAGAGTCCCGTGGGTCTTCCCCCCTACTCATTTCTACCTCACTGCCGCTGGATTGCCGGGGGCGAGTTGTGTTGGGAATCCCAAGCATCTCCACCCGAGGTGCGAATGAGGTTTGTGAAACCGGTGTCTGCAATCAGATGGTGGGGAGCCCCATAGGTAACCTCAACTGTGGCAATGTCGCCGGGTCTAGGCTGTTCCCCTTGCGGGGGTGCCACATGAACCAGGCGATTGTCTTTGGCTCGCCCTGATAGCCGCTGGGTTTGGTCGTCTTTGCGGCCTTCACCGGTGGCAAACATCACTTCCACCTGCGTGCCGACTAGAGCCTTGTTCTCTTGCCAGGCGATCTCATCAATGGTTTCCACAAGACGTTCATATCTGTGCTGAACAACCTGCTTGGGCACTTGGTCTTCCATCAGAGCTGCTGGTGTTCCAGGTCGAGGAGAATAAAGGAAGGTGAATGCCCCGGCGAAACGAGCTTGGGTCACCAGATCGAGGGTTGCCTGGAAGTCTTCTTCCGATTCACCGGGAAAACCAACAATGATGTCGGTAGTGATTGCTGCCTGGGGAATTCTCTCGCGGACCTTGTCGAGGATTGACAAGAACCGATCTCGCCTATAGGCACGTCTCATCGACTTTAGAATGCGGTCCGAACCTGACTGAGCAGGCATGTGCAGACTCGGCATCACTATCTCTGTTTCAGCCATTGCCGCAATCACTGAATCGGTGAAGTACGCCGGGTGGGGCGAGGCAAAGCGCAGTCGGCGCAGCCCGTCGATTTCTCCGCAGGAACGCAGAAGCTTAGCGAAGGCATCAGGATCAGAAAACTCAACGCCATAGGTGTTGACGTTTTGCCCAAGCAGAGTTACTTCTTGCACACCCTGATCAACCAGCATCGAAATTTCAGCCAGTATGTCGGAAGGGCGCCTGTCTGTTTCCTGACCGCGCACAGACGGGACAATGCAGAAGGTGCAGGTGTTATTACACCCAACCGAGATCGTCACCCACGCTGAGTACGCTGACTCACGACGCGCAGGAAGATTCGAGGGGAAGGTCACCAGTGAATCGAGGATCTCCACCTGAGCCATCTGTTCAACGCGGGCTCTGTCAAGAAGGGCTGGAAGATGCCCAACATTGTGTGTTCCGAAAACCACGTCAACCCACGGTGCTCTTTTCAAGACAATGTCTTTATCCTTTTGGGCCATGCATCCCCCGACAGCGATCTGCATCCCCGGATTCTCCAGCTTCACCGGAGCGAGGTGCCCCAGGTTCCCATAGAGCCTGTTGTCAGCATTTTCTCGAACAGAGCATGTATTGAACACAACCAGATCGGGGGTGGCGTCTTCTGCGCACGGTTCATAACCGGCTTGGTCGAGCAACCCGGCAATCCGCTCGGAGTCGTGGACATTCATCTGACACCCATAGGTGATGACTTGGTAGGTCTTCGTCTTATTCATCACCAGTGATGCTACCAATCCCTGCCTCATTCACAACTTGGATCACAGATCTGGAAATGATGGAGTGAGAAAACCCACGTCTTTCCATCTGCGAACTCAGCCGTCTGATTGCCGTAGTGCGGTCTAAGAAACCCATGGATGCAATCTTCTTGCGGGCGAAATCCAAACCAATCTGGGCATCCAAGTCAACAGTGTCACTCAGCACAGCATCAATGATCGCTCCACTGATCCCCTTCTCGCGTAGTTCATAACGTAATTTAGCCGTTGACAAGGATTTAGATGTGCGTCTTTGAGTCACCCATTGCTGTGCGAAGTCTTCATCGTTGAGCAGACCGACCTTGGTAAATCGATCCAGAATCTCATCGATGGCGGCCTGCGGAATCTCCGCTGCCTCGAGATCACGACGCAGTTCGAGAGTGCTGCGAGCACGAGTAGACAGACGACGCAGAGCAATACTTCGAGCCTTCTCGAGCTCCTTCTTCGATTCCGCAGATCCTCCGCCAACACCCCCACCCTTGTCGCTGGCAATCATCTGTTTCAACTCAGCGATGGTGGCAGCCTTGTCAGGACTCGAATCCTTCATCCGCACTCCGCCTCTAGAAAGCCACTTCGCCCGTCACTGGGTCAACTCCATCAGGAACCGGCTCGCCGATTCCATAAGCAGCCAGTATCTTCGTTTCGATCTCTGCGGCAACCTCAGGATGGGACTTTAAGTATCCGCGGGCATTCTCCTTGCCCTGCCCAAGCTGATCTCCTTCGTAGGTGAACCAAGACCCAGCCTTGCGGACGATACCCTGTTCGACGCCTAAGTCGATCAACCCGCCTTCACGAGAAATCCCCTCACCATAGAGGATGTCGAACTCGGCCTGTTTGAAGGGTGGTGCCACCTTATTCTTCACAACCTTGACCCGAGTCCGATTGCCAACGGTCTCTGTTCCGTCTTTAAGACCCTCGATGCGGCGTACATCAAGACGAACAGAAGAATAGAACTTCAAGGCGCGCCCACCCGTGGTGGTCTCGGGAGAGCCGAACATCACACCGATCTTCTCACGCAATTGGTTGATGAAGATTGCTGTTGTCTTCGCATTAGCCAGGGCGCCGGCCATCTTCCTCAGAGCCTGGCTCATCAACCGTGCCTGAAGACCCACATGCGAGTCGCCCATCTCACCCTCGATTTCAGCGCGGGGAGTCAGAGCAGCCACCGAGTCGATGACGATCAGCGCGATAGCCCCGGACCGCACCAAGGTGTCAGCGATCTCCAGAGCCTGCTCCCCATTGTCAGGCTGGCTGACCAAGAGTTCGTCCGTGTTGACCCCCAGTCTGCGTGCATACTCAGGATCCAGGGCGTGTTCTGCGTCGATAAAGGCGCAGATGTCGCCAGCCGCCTGAGCGTTGGCGATGGCATGCAGTGCCAGGGTCGTCTTTCCGCTGGACTCCGGACCGTAGATCTCCACGATTCTGCCTCGCGGTAATCCCCCAATTCCGAGAGCAATATCGAGAGCAATCGACCCAGTGGGGATGATTTCGATGGGTTGGCTGGCTCTTTCTCCCAGCTTCATCACCGAGCCTTTTCCGTGCTGCTTTTCAATCTGAGCTAGGGCAACTTCGAGTGCTTTCGTACGATCCGTGGCGGCCATGTTCAACCTTTCTTCGCTTATGGATGATCCTTCACTAGAACAATAGGCGCTCTATCGGACATTTTGCGGATTCAGCCACAAGTGTGCATAACTTTTCTGTGAATGACTCTACCGAACAAATGTTCGAATGAAGAATAGGTGACCGGCGTGTCGGGTGGATTCGGGCTTAAGCCGCCATACGATCGTCGAAACGAACAACCGTAGCTGACTCGTACGCTGTCAGCCTCTGCGCTACTTCCATCATCAGCTCTCCTACGCTGACCCCTAATGCATCCGCGATCCATGCCAAGACCTCAGAAGAAGCCTCTTTCTGGCCTCGCTCAATCTCGGAGAGGTAGCCCAAAGAAATCTGAGCATCGGCGGACACATCCCGCAGTGTTCGAACTGAACGCAGGCGAAGATCGCGGATGGTCTCTCCCATCGCTTCTCTCAGCAGAAGGTCCGAACTATGAGGCATACCCATCATTCTACCTTGCCCGAGTCCCAATCGTAGGGAGGTTCATTCCGGCGTGCCAGGAGTTCGCATAGCTCCTTGATAGCGAAGTCAACGACGAACTGGCGAATTTCAGTACGATCACCGTGCAGGTTTAGCAGTGTTGATGAGCTGTGATGAGGTCCGACAATTGCTACCCAGACAGTCCCTGCCGGCACACCGGCGCTGGGGCCTGGACCGGCAACTCCTGTGACCGCTATCCCCCAGTTAGCCTGACATACCCGTCTGGTCCCTTCAGCCATGGCGAGCGCGACCTGTTCACTGACGACACTATATTCGTCGATGGCTGTTGGGTCGACCCC
>WQYJ01000186.1 GCA_009781325.1 Propionibacteriaceae bacterium
GCCATGGAAGCGCGCTACCAACTGCGCCATAGCCCCGACGCGAGTTACTACCTTACCGGGTCTGGAAAACTCTGTCCAGAATCTGCCCATTTTCTTCCTGGAAGGACTACTGTGTAGGTACGAGCGGGGGGAGTTCGTGCCTGCGAATTCGAAAGGTAGGTGTCTGTATGGACATGCGTTCGTATATGAAAAACAGCGAGAAACTGACCTTAGTCCAGCCAATGACCATCGAGGAATTGCACGGATTGATGACCCAGTACGCTTATGCGATGCCGGGCCGATTTGAGCTGAAGAAGGGCTTGATGGGGGCATCGATTAAGTTTGATGAATACCTCGAAACAGAACCTGTCATTAAGGTCAAGGGGAGTGTCGTCACTGTATCGAAGTCCACTGTGTCCAGTGGTGTCAGTATCAATGGGATGGATCTGGGAGCCCCCAAGCGTATGGCACAGCAGGCTCAAGCCTTTCAAGAAGGCGGGCTGGGCAAGGCGATTACGGGCGGCCAGGAGTACTTTTTGAAGGTCATTGAAACCATGAAATGGCTGCTGCAGAATCGCATGGCTGCGGGCTGAACCTTACCTTATATATAAAATAAGCAGAAAATTAGCAATTTCCGTTGTGGATATCATGAAAATGTGACAGGATTATCCCCAAGGGGGTTGAGTATCCCCCTTCTTTGGGGGCACGCCGGGTGGGGCTAGGCCCTTAAAGTCAGAACCATATGCGCAAAACGAGAGTTTTGGGGGAATGGCAGTGACTGCAATGGATGCTTTTCACGCGCAAGGTCGACTAGGACGTCGGCTGATAATAAGGCCACTGGCCATGCTTGTTGTGTTCATCATGACAATCTCCGGAGTGTTTGTTTCTCAGACCTTCTCAGAAGTCTTTACTCCTGTAGCTCAGGCCCGTACGGGTGGTCAACCTATTAGTGTCATACCGGCCACTGAGCCGGAATGGACAGTCGTACCGAACTATGAAGCTGTGTGGTCCAACGGCGGGTTGATTGAGGATGCAATCTATTGGTCCACGGATGGAGCATATCCCTATTACGCAATGACTGCTGGCTCTCGTCAAAATATTCTTTGGCAAGGATGGGATTGGGCAGATGAGGATGATCCCACTGGTTTCATGTCAACCTACCGTATTCGACCCGTGCTAGCCTTCGAGCGCACTGTTACAGGTGGTCCCGATGGATTCTCGAATTATCAATTCTCTTCCCAGGCTATGGCTCGAATTGGTGGAATGGAGAAGAATCCTGACGGGCCTTTAACCGTGTACTTCTGGAGCTACGTCCAACAGGCTTACAATGGTCCAGCTTCATGCCCGATCAACCATACGCCGATAGTACGAGTGACCTCGGGTGAAAAAGAGATTGAGTGGAGCTGTATGCCCACAATGGGAACTCCCGGTGCTACCGGTTTCACCCCAACGCTAGGTACCGGAGGGGCAACCGGCGGTGAGGCGGATCAATACACAGGGAACCTCTATATCGTTCGGGACACCGCGTCATTCATTGACAACCAATCTGATACATCCGCAGCAGCAAGCACCAATCCAGGCTGGATCTTCATGGTGTGGAACCCAGAAACTGGGGCTTACTCCTTGTCAGGTTCAATTCAGCCAGGCGACTGGTACCAGGGACGCACGACGGTTCCACAAGAACGCCTTAGTGCCTATAGGGAAGCTGGGTCAACGGTTAATGCACGGCCGTATGTTGCCTCTGACATTGCGCTCGATGGTGATGGAAACGTCTATACGTACGCCGGTTTACTAGCCTCATCTACGGCCTCAGCCAATATGTCAATCATACGAATGGAGCCTGCGCGTAATTCAGCAGGAGATATCGTTAATGGCACCCCAGAGAACCCCTGGCGCTACTACGTGGTATCAAAGATCACCAAGAATCCTGCTTATCCGAATGAGTACTGGGCAGCGGCTGACAGTATCTACGGTCTCGCATTCTTGAATGGTCAGATGCTGTTAGGTGGATACACCACCGTCTATCCCGGACCAAACTCCAGGATTCCGGCGACAGGAGGGGCTGGACCGACTGGGATAACGAGAATGGTCAAGCTTGACCCCATGTCTTCAACGGGTACTCTAGTCTGGTCGATTGAAAACGATCAAGTGAGTGCTGTGGATGCAGCCCGTGATAATGCTTCGCCTCAAACCGCCCAAGTTATTCGCGGTACGCTCTATCATGATCTCAACGGTGACGGGGTCATCGACCGATCGACTGATGCTGGGATTCCGAATCAGACAATAGCCCTGTATAGCTCCAGCGGAAAATTGTTGTCTACTCAGCCAACGGACTCCATGGGCAACTACTCGTTCATCGTCTCAGGCAAGCCGGGTCTTTCCTATTATGTGCGCCCGGTTCAGGTACAGACTCAACCTGAAGGCAGCACTGGGTGGGTCAACGCTACCCAAACATGGGCGGCTGGCTCTCAAGAGACAGCAACCACATCGGGTGGAACATCCATGACTAATACAGCCGAAGTGATGTGTGCCAACCTTCCCACTGGTTCCACGATCTCTTACACCGGAGAAACCTGTTTGGGTGCCCTACCAGTAGGGTCCCCAGACCCTGCCGTGGGAGCACGCAGCGAAATCAGTGATCCTGCTACCTGGTTGAACTATGCACAGGTGACGCTGAATACCTCCCAGTATGTCCCCACCGCTGACTTTGGATTCACCAGCATCGGCTCCTACGGTGATGCCGCCGCGGGCCCTACTGCTGCTGGTATTCCAGCCCATGTGAACTGGCCTGTCAAGGATCTCTGGCTGGGCACTAATGCTGGGCACTACACAGGTCCTGCCACTAACAACTCCCACACCAGCACCGATGACGGGGTTTACATTGACACTGCGGATGGGCTCATTCCGCTCGACGGTACGGTCCTGGCTGCCACACGTACCTATGACATGACAGCGTATGTTTCTGGGTCGGCAGCGCAGTCCGCTTATGTCGCAGGATGGACCACAGGTGCGGGGAATAACATCTGGACACAGACACCAAAATGGACACCCACCATCACTCCCGGAGCCGATCCAGATACCGCTGTAGCCACCGGTGACTTCCAGTTCCAGACTTCGGGTTCACTGGCCACCACCCAGACCGTGCAAATGCGTGTCGATGTCTCAAAGAGCGAGGTAACCCAACCAACGAATGTCAACGGAGAGTATTATCCCTTGTCCACCGGGACAATCTCGTGGGTAACCACCGGTGAGATTGAGGACTACTCCTTCACCATAGCAAACACAGTGTGGCGTCCCGCGGTCCACACCACAGGCGGTACCGGTGACTTCACTGTCGCTGGCCAGAGCTTCACTGGTGTTGGTCCAACGATAGAGTTCGGAACTGCCCAGGGCACAGCTGCGTCACAAGTCACTACCACAGCACTTGTACCGCCAGGATGGATGATCTTGGGCGTGAAAGCCAAGAACACCTTCACAGGGGAGGACCACAATCAAGCACTAACCTGGCAGATGACGAATGCCACCACAGCCTCGATTTCCGTCGGAGTTGGTCTTGGGGAAGATGTGACCATCGAGGTGCTCTACTCCGAAGACCCTGATGTTGTGAAGTCCACATTGACTCTGGATACTGACTCAGCACCAGCCGGCGAAACAATCACCGCAACAGCAACGATTGTGAACCCTGATGAAATTCCGCTCACGGGCATAACAGTGCATTTCTCTAACCTCAGCAGTGATGTGGAGTTGTCTGAATCATCATGTGTGACCAATAGTGTGGGGAAATGCTCCATTGAGGTCACATCGACCAAAGCCGGAATCTACCCAGACGAGTTGTCAGCGCAAGTTCTGGTTGCTGGAGCCCTAGCAGACATTCATGACTCTCCAGCTACACTGAGATTCACTCCGGGCGACATCTCGTACGAGAGATCAACCTTCGAAATCATTCCAGCGGCGGATCCTCTCGATTCGACGAAGACAGATTGGCGTGTAGCTGATGGAGTCCAGTATTACACCGGTCTCCTTACACTAAGCGACGCAATCGGGAACGGAATCCCAGACCTGCCAGTGACGAATATCGACTTTGAGGTCTCAGACCCACGGGTGCTGGTATCCGATGTCACTGACAACAAGGACGGAACCTACACCGTAGAAATCACCTCAACCTTTGCTTCCCCAGCTCTCACGATCACAGCACACTACTTGATGCCAGAAGTGGGCCAGACCCAGCCGATTCCTTTCATGACAGGCCCGCCAGTCACAGATGCGTGCTCAAAACTCACCGTGACCCCCAACTCAGTCACCGTTGATGGTTATGTTTATGCTGTTGCC
>WQYJ01000187.1 GCA_009781325.1 Propionibacteriaceae bacterium
GCCTGCTTGATCCACCAGGTGGCATAGGTTGAGAACTTGTAACCCTTGGTGTAGTCGAACTTCTCAACCGCCCTAATCAGACCTAGGTTGCCTTCCTGAATCAGATCAAGGAAGAGCATCCCTCGCCCGGTGTACCTCTTCGCCAGGGAGACAACCAGACGGAGGTTGGCTTCAAGGAGGTGATTCTTGGCTCTGCGGCCATCCTCAGCGATCCATTCCAGATCTTCGAGTTCCTCCGGGGAGAAGGGGGTCGTCGATTCATTGAGTGTCTCCTCAGAGAACAGACCCGCCTCGATCCTCTTCGCTAATGACACCTCTTGTTCAGCATTGAGCAGGGCTACCTTACCGATTTGTTTGAGATAGTCCTTCACCGGATCAGCGGTGGCACCAGCAGCGAGGACCTGTTGCTCAGGTTCGTCAGTTTCATCGGCATCAGACAGAGAGAAACCCTCATCTTCGGCCAACTCAGCTTCGAGTTCAGCTTCCTTCTTGGGCTGGAACTCAGAGTCATCAATATCATCGAGGCTGCGCTTCTTGGTGCCAAACTTAAACTCGACAGAATCACCATCTTCAACCAGATCGAATTCTGCGTTTCCATCAACAGCAGCAAGGATGGCATCTTCGACCGACGGTTCCTCAAGCTGATCCTCGATTGAATCCGAATCTGCTTCGAATTCAGGTTCTGGCGACTCTAGAGAAGTAGCCTCACCAATAACGCCATCATCGGCGTTTGGATCTAGCTCGTCTGCGGCAGACTTCTTCGATGAAGAAGCTTTGGGTTTCTTCGCGGTTTCCGCCTTGTCGCCGCCTGAGACTCGCTTACTTGCAACCATCGGTTAATCCTTCGCTCAATCCGTACCCAACATGATCCAGGGTAAAAAAAAACCCGCTCCTGTCAAGTCGGTTTCCATTATGCAACAGGGTACCCGCACACGCAAATTTCCACACCAATCAGGAATGAAATCTTCTATTGGGGTGTTATCACTATTGAAGCTTGTGACGATCTGACGAACAAAGGAAAAACCATGAGTACCTACATCGGTGTCAGCCGATCCGTGATGCCAAGCCAGATAGATCCTATAGGTCTGTATTTAGAAAACATCTCAACTCACCAACTCCTGAGTGCTGATGAAGAGGTGCGCTTAGCGACCACCATGGAAGTGGGACTCTACGCTAATCATTTGTTGTCTATTCCTACATCAAAGCGGCCAATGCGTGCCTGTGATGAAGAGCTGCGCGAGCTTCGTGAGCAGGGTGAACGCGCCAAGGATCGATTCATTGGTGCCAACCTGCGTCTGGTGGTCTCGATTGCCCAAAGGTATCGGCGTGAATCCCTTCCCTTCCTGGACATCATTCAGGAAGGAAATGTTGGACTGATCCGTGCGGTGGAGAAGTTCGATCATACGAAGGGCTTCAAGTTCTCGACCTACGCCACATGGTGGATACGTCAGGCAATCTTCCGTGGAATAGCCAGCCACGGACACGTCGTCAAACTGCCGGTCCATGTGGCCGAACAGATTTCACGAATCTCGTCAACCTCACGCCGTTTGACAGCGGACCTGGGTCATGAACCAGCTCCCAGGGAAGTCGCCGCTGAATTAGGGATTACTGAGGCTGACGTGATCGAACTGACCTCCTACGTACGCCCTGCTACGTCCTTGGATGCACCGTTGACTGAAGGTGAGTCCACCACACTGGGTGACCTGATTGCCTTACACGACAAATCAGTGTCCTTGGCACCGCAAGGTCCAAGTCTGGATACAGATTCTCTCAACGAGATGCTGTCTGAACTCGATGAGCGCTCTGCCGATATTGTGCGGCGCCGATATGGTCTGCTGGATGGGCGCCCAAATCGGCTAGCTGAGATCGGTGAGTTTTGGGGAATCAGCGCTGAGAGAGTACGCCAGATTGAGCGGAACGCCATGACCAAGCTGCACTCAATGTCCGTTGCAGCATAACCGCCCCCAGTGAAAACCTGTGGCCCTTATGACCGGGAGATGAGGGCCACGGGACAGGACGAATGAGCTAAGACGGCTCGCAGGGGTCCGCCGAGCATCATTGCCGGACGAGGCTTCACCCCGAGTACGAGCAAATCCACCTGTGAGGATTCCTGGATAAGCTCATCAGCGAGGACCCCGTGGGAAGAACGCACGGTGATCACAAGGTCCGCGTACTCTTGGCGTACTGGTGCCACCATTGTCTCTAAACTGGCGAGAATCCGGTGTTCCCAATCCTTTTCTTGTTCAGCAGATGCTGGGACGAAGGTACTGATATTGGCACCTTGGTGGGGCATGACGTGAACCACATCTACTGCCGCCTTTCTGCCTCGGGCTTCCTCGCACGCCCATCTCAGCGGCTTATCACCCGAACCGCCCATCGCCACGGTGATCTTATGGAAGGAACCGGTTGGGTCCGGTGTTGAGGCAGCCGAAATCACAATCAACGGGCATGAGGATACCGAGACCAATCCTGTCGATGTCGAACCAACGAACATCCTTTCCAGGCCGGTGCTGGCACGGCGCCCGACGATGAGTATCTCCGCCTGCTTCGAACATCCGCTAAGAACATGGGTGGGATTACCGAGCACGACATCTGTACGAATCCTCGCAGGATCAATCCCTTTGGCAATGGCGAGGTCTTCTGCTTGTTTGACCGCGGCCTGACCAGCCTCCTGGAGGACACTTGGATCATAGATGATTCCCCAACCCCCGGTGACGACCCCATCATCGACAGCGTTGACGAACCACAGGTCGCCGTCGATGCGCTGCGCCCGCCCTATTCCAAATCTCGCTGCACGAATTCCGTCTTCAGATCCATCAATTCCCACAAGGATCGTCGGTTTGGTCATGAAGTTCCCCTTATCTGGTGTTACAAGTCGTACGTTATCTCTGTGGCTTCTTCTGATTCGGGAAAGGTTGTTTTCCCATGCAGACTGTCTGCCAACAAGTCGTCCACCCCATCAGCAACATTAGCAATCTCGGAAACGGCTTGTCTCAAGTGAGCCGCGACGAAGGGATGAGCATGCACCGAGAGCGTTGCGATGATCTTATCTCTGACTACGGCAAATCTCACCCAACGACTGTGGGCATTGACATCATTGATCACTTCAGTTGCCCGCAAACGCCCAGCTAGATCATGAACGACAACCGAGAATAACCGGATTTCTTTCCCATCAGAAGGTATTCTCACGAAGATCATCGTCGATCCCACCCGAATAGCATAATCTCCGTCTTGATCCCTCATCGGAACCGCTCCAAAGACCTCGGTGAGTTCTTGAGCCACAGCAGCACTAAGTTGTATCTCGTTGAGGTAGCCGAAAGCGAAATACTCTTCCCCAGAAGGTTCGGTGTCCAGGGAACCATCGCTCACCGATGGTTCTTGGAGGATCTCAGCTAGAACATTGGATTCAAGGAAAACTGGGTGCTCAACGTCGAACACCTCTTGTACAACCCGCACCGCAGCAACGGCTAAGTCGTCGCTCTCGTCTTGGCCGACAGTCATAGAGAACCCATCGTCGGTTTCTTCCCAGCCAAAGCTGAGGATCAGCGAGCGTTGCTCATCGGTCAGCGCCTGCCCGTACAAAGACAAGGGCAAACGAGCCGAGATTCTGTCCTTGATGATTTGAAAGAACTTCACATACCACTGCCCATCGACCGGATCGAATGGGGACAGCGTTAAGGGTTCTGTTTCGTCCATCATGGACAACACATTTCCCAGTCGCAGGGAGAAACGACGCCACGCCTGCTCTACTGAGTGATCAAAATTAAATTCATCGGTCATCAAGGTTCACGCTAGCACTAGTTGTGAAAACGGCAAATTAGAAAACTCATCAATTATCGCCCGCAAGCCAGATAAAGGTAGGGTCGAAGGGGACTTCAGCACACGGCTTCACGAAAGGAGGGCTTGTCATTTCCGCCAGGGTTCGCCATTACCTCTCCAAGCTCATCCAACTAGTGGTGTTCTTAGTCGGGCTATCGGTCATTGTGTTCGTCCTGTCTAGGCTTAGCCCAGGTGATCCGCTGCTGGCGTACTACGGGGATGGGTTGGAGCGGATGTCGGAAGCGCAAAAGGATGCAGCCATGGCGAGGCTAGCCCTGGATCGGCCCTGGCCACAACAGTATCTGGTGTGGGCAAAGAACTTCCTCAGCGGTGACTTGGGGATCTCTTTTATCTATAAACAACCTGTCGCGGATCTGATCAGCAATCTTTGGGTCAATACTGTTCTACTCGGCGGATTCGCCTTCCTACTAACCTTCGGGCTCGCCACAGGTCTCGCGGCTTTTTGCGC
>WQYJ01000188.1 GCA_009781325.1 Propionibacteriaceae bacterium
AGCCGAACCGATCAACCCATCCCCACCCGAGGTGCAACAAACCCAACCACCACCCCAGAAACCCAGCACAGCAGCAGCATCCAAGCGAACCCAAGCCACGAGCGCAACAACAGCAAAAAGCTGAGCACCTACTCAAACCCAAGAACCCCCCTGGGGGGGTTCGCGGGAGCAGGGGGGAAAAGGCCCACCACCACAACAGCACCGACACGAACGTGACAAAGGAAACGGTGCGGGGAAAGACTTGCACCTTCCATGAACGGAGGCCCGATCGTGCGAAAGGTGCAACATTTGTACACCAATAGGCCCCCACCTGAGGGATCACGGACACCGGCTCCTACCGCTAGTGTCTGCCAAGCCTAACCCCCGGTCATCCCGCTGTAAGCGGGACCCCCGGCAGCCAGCGTAGGGACTTGGGTATAGATCCACCCCCAGTCCCTACGTTGGCTGCCGGGGGTCCTGCCTGGCGGCAGGATGACCGAAGAGACCCACTGCAGTGACAAAAAGGACCGTC
This sequence comes from Propionibacteriaceae bacterium, assembly GCA_009781325.1. Classification (GTDB taxonomy): domain Bacteria; phylum Actinomycetota; class Actinomycetes; order Propionibacteriales; family Propionibacteriaceae; genus WQYJ01. The sequence continues at coordinate 512 of WQYJ01000188.1, forward strand.
CCCTTTGTCACCCTTTGTCACGTTCCCCAATGTCACACGCATAACAATTCGGTAACACCTGGGGGAAAGGGCTTTTCTTAGCCACTGGGTCCATTGACTGGACAGTGGCAGGGATTCTATGATGGGAGACAGACGATTGAATCGTTTCAATCCATGGCAAGGAGGCCCCATGATCACGGGGGTGACACCTACACTCCGCTTGGCGGGGGTCTCGAAGCGCTTTGGGTCGGTCGAAGCCTTGCGGGATGGGCAGATCACACTCTATCCGGGGTCTATTCATGCTCTGATTGGGGAAAATGGGGCTGGAAAATCAACGCTGGTCAAGATCATCGCGGGGCTCTACCATCGTGATTCTGGTGAGTTTGAACTGGAAGGTTCCCCTGCCGAGTTCAAAAACACTGCCGAGTCGAAGGCTGCTGGGATCGCAGTGATCTACCAAGAACCCACCCTGTTTCCTGACCTGTCTGTGACCGAGAATGTCTTCATGGGCCGCCAACCTCTGGGACGGTTGAGGATGATCGATCGTACGGCGATGCGCGCAGAGGTTGTCTCGTACCTCGACAGACTCGGAGTTGCGATCGACCCGGATCGTCCGGCAGCAAAACTATCCATCGCTGACCAGCAGATCATCGAGATTGCTAAGGCGCTTTCCTTAGATGCCAAGGTACTGATCATGGATGAGCCGACCGCCGCCCTGTCAGGAGTTGAGGTGGACCGCCTTTTCGCTGTGGCACGAAGCTTGCGTGATGAGGGCCGGGCCCTGCTATTTATCTCACACCGCTTCAACGAGGTCTTCGAACTCTGCGACACTGTCACGGTCTTCCGGGATGGCGCCTTTGTCGCCACGCAGGCTATTGCCGACGTAGACGAAGCCTCACTCGTACGCCAGATGGTGGGCCGCGAGATCAGTGATCTCTTCCCGAAGACGGACGTACCCATCGGTGAGGTCGTCCTTGAAGTAGACAACCTCAACAGCCTAGGCACCTTCTCCGAGATTAGTTTCACTGTACGCTGCGGAGAGATCCTCGCCTTGGCAGGCCTGGTCGGCGCAGGACGGTCCGAGGTGGCCCGCGCCATCTTCGGCGTCGACAGCTATGACTCTGGTACGGTCACACTTGCCGGCAAGCCGGTGAAAAAGAAGAATCCCCGCTTGGCGATGCAGGCAGGAATCTCCTTCGTACCTGAAGATCGGCGCCGCCAGGGTCTCGTGGTGAACTCTGCGGTTGCGACCAATATCACCGATGCTATCCGTTCAACGCTGGCGAAGATGGGTTTCATCACCCATGAGCGTGAGGACTCTGAAGCCCAAAAGTGGGCTGCCGCTCTGGATGTCAGATGCGCTGGTCTCGATGCCCTCTCCGGAACGCTCTCTGGCGGCAACCAGCAGAAGGTCGTCCTCGCAAAGTGGCTGGCAAGCTCACCAAAGTTGTTGATCATCGACGAACCAACCCGCGGCATTGATGTTGCCACTAAGTCTGAGGTTCACCGCCGGATGTCGCAACTGGCTGCACAAGGTATCGCCATTCTCATGGTTTCCTCCGAACTGCCCGAGGTACTCGGGATGGCTGACCGCGTACTGACGATGTATGAGGGGCGCATCACCGCCGAGTTTGACCGCAGTGAGGCAACTGCTGAGGCCGTGATGTTTGCTGCCACTCACCATGGGGTAGGAGTCGAGGTATGATCCGTTCGATTCTGCGCTCCAGGGAACTGAGCATCTTCCTCGCCTTCACGATCTTGGTCGTTGTCACCTGCCTGGTGAATCCGAAGTTCGTCTTCTCTATCGACGGGTGGCGAGATCTCTGGGTCACTCCATCGATCGTCCTCGTCCTCGCCGTTGGTCAAGCCTTCGTGATCATCTCCAAGAATGTTGACCTCTCCGTTGGCTCGGTTATGGGTCTTTCTGCCTTCGTTGTCGGGTTAATGAACGCCGCCTGGATCGGGATGCCCCCGCTGCTCACCTTCTTGGCTTCCATCTCGATCGGTGCGCTCCTGGGGCTGTTCAACGGGACTTTAGTCGCCATAGCCAAGGTCCCAGGCATGGTGATCTCACTCGGGACGATGTACGCCTACCGCGGCTTCTTAGTCGTCCTGGCAGGTTCTCGGCGCATCAATGCCAGTGAACTTAATCCGGATCTCCTGGCTCTGGGGGTGGCCTCTGTCCCGGTGGTGCGAATCCCCTACATCACACTGATCGCGGTCGCGCTGCTTATTGTCGCTGCGTGGTATCTGCGCAACACCCGCTCGGGACGCGAGTTCTATGCCATCGGCTCTGGGCCCGAAGCCGCCGAACTCTATGGTTTGAAGATTCGTACGCGCATGCTCGCCTCCTTCATCATCTCAGGAGCCTGCGCAGGTTTGGCTGGTGCGCTCTACGCAGCAAGATATGGGACTATTTCATCCGGGGCAGGAACGGGGTTCGAACTGCAAGCCATCGGAGCGGCAGTCATCGGAGGTGTGGCCATTGTCGGAGGTTCTGGTACGGTGATCGGCGCCGCAGCCGGAGCCCTGCTGCTGACCACTATCGGGCGCTCGCTGCCCATTTTGGGTATCCAGGATTTCTGGCAGAAAGCAGTCCTCGGTGCCCTCATCCTTTCAGCGATCATCCTTGACCGCGTGCTAGCCAACAGAACCGCCAAACGCCTCATCGCTGAGCGATTAGTCGAGACCCAGAGGCGGCAGACATGAGTACTGTGTCGGCCTACCCCACGCACGTTAAGCCTTGGGCCCGTCGGTTCTTCATCACGCGTGAGATGGGGATTATCTACCTTCTCCTGGCAGCGATCATCCTCTCATCGGTCTTCGTCAACAAGTTCTTCCAAGGTGCAACGATCTATTATCTGTGCCTGGACATTCTTCCGAGCCTGCTTATCGCACTGCCCATGACGATGGTGATGATTACCGGAGACATCGACATTTCTGTTGGCTCCATGCTCGGCTTGAGCTGCTCGCTTCTTGGTCTTCTCTACTCTCTGGGTGTGCCCTATGAGCTGGGCATGGTCGCAGCCCTATCGATCGGCTTACTCGGCGGTCTGCTCAACGGACTACTTGTCACCAAGATCAACCTTCCCGCATTGGCTGTCACTATCGGTACGCTGGCGCTCTTTCGCGGAATCTCTGTGGGCTTGCTCGGTACGAAAGCCGTCACGAACTTCCCCGAACGGTGGACAAACTTCGCCAAGATGAGGATCCCTGGTACGGACTTCCCCGTACCCATCCTGATCTTTGTGGCCCTCCTAGTTGTCTTTGTGATCCTGCTGCACTTCACCACCTTCGGCCGAGGGGTCTATGCCATCGGGCTGAATAAGGAAGCCGCAGTGTTCTCGGGAGTTAACGAGGGCCGTACCCGCACAATTCTCTTCGTCCTCGCCGGTGGCATGGCCGCCTTAAGTGGGATTTTCTACACCATGCGGTATGGCACAGCCCGAGGTGATGCAGGCGAAGGTCTAGAACTCCAGGTCATTGCCGCCATCGTACTCGGTGGTGTCTCTGTCTTCGGCGGACGAGGTGCCATGCATGGCGCGGTCGCCGGTGTCGTCGTTATTGGTGTGCTCTCGGCAGCATTACGCCTTCTCGGCGTGGCTTCCGATGTCATCAAGATCATTACTGGTACTCTATTAATTCTTTCTGTCGTCGTCGGTGCTCTTCTGATTTGGATTGGCAACCGCCGTGTCCCCAAGACGGCCCTCTAGCCGCCCCCGTAACTTTCCTCCA
>WQYJ01000189.1 GCA_009781325.1 Propionibacteriaceae bacterium
CGACAATCTCACTGGATTCCTGGATCAATAAACCCCTTCTTGAGGAAAAGTAATGGCAAAGAAGAAAAAGACCTCTCTTCCACAGAGCAACCGCAGCGCCCTTCGCGAACAGCAGAAGGCTGCTGAGAGGGCGAAGAAGCGCAACCGGCTGATCGTAGCGGTCGTTGGAATCGTTGTTATAGCACTCATTCCTGTCTCCATTGCCGCTTCTCAGCTGGGGAAAGACGAGGTTCCAGTTGTGGTTCCGACGGGTGTGGGCCCGACTGGGTCCGCGACTGAGCCCTCGACTGAGCCCACGATCCCCACCAACTTAATCCCTCCTAATGGCACCGAGGAGATGGGATGGATTGAGGTCAAGAGTCCGAAGACTTCCTCCAAGGCTCTCATTGTTGATGAGCACATTGATTACCAGTGCGGCCACTGCCGTACAGTGAATGCGATTTATGGAGAGACCTTTGTTGAACTCGTCGAGCGCGGAGATATTATTCTGCGCGTCCATCTGCGTTCCTTCCTAGATCAAAACCACGAAAACACTGCTTCGACCAGAGCAGCCATGGGATCCACCTGTGCAGATACTGTCGGTCGCTTCTTTGATCATCATGAACTGGTCCTCTACTCCCCTATCCAGTCTGAGGACGTCTTCTCTGACCAGGAACTTCGGGAGGAGTTCCCTGCTCTAGCAGGGATCACTGGTGAGGATCTAGTTACCTTCCAACAGTGCTACGACGAAGGATGGACGCTGAATTATGTTCAGCAGATGGAAAGGGTGAATGCCACGTCGAAGACAATCAACGGCGCCACCCAGTCCCCTCCACAGGGAACCCCAGCCTTTTATGTCAACGGCACCCAAATGTTCTACAAAGACATCGTTGGAGTCGATACGGCGACAAACAAATACGCCCCCCTCCAACCCACCACCCCCGACGGCTTCCTCACCTATCTGAAGACAGTACCAGTGGTGTAGTTCCATGCCAGGGGTCCATGCCAGGGGGCCGGTTCTCTTGGCACGTTTCTGACGTGACAACAAGGACCCAACCCCCGGTCATCCTGCCAAAGGCAGGACCCCCGGCAGCCGTCGTAAGGTCTTGGGGAAAGATCTGCCCTCAGACCCTACGTCGGCTGCCGGAGGTCCTGCCTCGCGGCAGGATGACGGGTGGTATGGCAGGTTTTTCGGCGGAAGTTCTAGAGTACGATACCAGGGCGGTAGTGAGTTGCCTCTGGGTTGGCTTCGATTAATGCACCAATCCTGCGAGCGATTTCGCCGACTTGTTCACCAGCGGCACCTGTGAGTTCGAGCGGAGTATTCGACAGTTCAACAAGGTCGGTGTACGACAGACCTAGGCGTGAATCAGAACCAAGATCCCTCAGCAGGGTGTTCTCTCCGCCTAAGTCGCGCATATCGTAGGCTGCCGCAATCGCATGCTGCTTGATTACCTCGTGAGCCAACTCACGGCCAACTCCGCGCTGAACAGCAGCCATCAGGATCTTGGTGGTCATCAAGAAGGGGAGATACCTCTTCAGTTCAGTCTCAATAACTGCTGAGAAGGCGGCAAAATCTGCCAGGACTGTGTGGAAGGTTTCGAATAGTCCATCGAGGGCGTAGAAGGCATCCGGCAGAGCGACTCGTCGTACAACTGAACAGGAAACATCTCCTTCGTTCCACTGATCACCGGCAAGTTCACCGACCATCGAAAGATAGCCGCGTAGGATAACCGCGAACCCATTGACACGCTCACAGGAACGAGTATTCATCTTGTGAGGCATCGCCGAGGAACCCACCTGACCAGCCTTAAACCCCTCGGTAACTAGCTCATGACCAGCCATCAGGCGAATCGACAAAGCAAGGTTAGAACACGGAGCGGCAATCTGAGCCAAGGATGACAAGACATCGAAGTCCAATGAGCGCGGGTAGACCTGGCCTGTAGAAAGCAGGCGCTGGGAGAAGCCCAGGGATTTCGCTATGTGATCCTCCAAGATCCTCAGCTTGTTATGGTCTCCACCCAAGAGATCCAACATGTCTTGGGCCGTGCCCACCGGCCCCTTAATCCCGCGCATGGGGTAACGCCCAATCACATCCTCTAATCGCAGATAGGCCTGCATCAGTTCATCGGCTATCGACGCAAAGCGCTTTCCCAAGGTGGTGGCCTGCGCGGCGACATTATGAGTACGACCGACGATCGGCTGGGCTGCATAATAAACTGCAAGGTCCGCCAAGCGAGCCAAAGTTGCCAGAGTCTTCGTACGAATCAGCTTCATGGAAGCCAAGATCTGGGCCTGTTCGACATTCTCCGTGAGATCGCGGCTGGTCATCCCCTTGTGGATGTGTTCGTACCCTGCCAGAGCATTGAACTCTTCAATTCGAGCCTTCACATCATGGCGTCGGATCCGTTCACGTGCATCAATGGATGCCAAATCGATGTCGTCTATCTTGGCCTGATACGCGGCGATGACTGCATCAGGATCATCGGTGCCGAAGCTGACGCCCAGGTCACGCTGCTCGGTCATCACTGCGATCCACAACTGGCGTTCCGCACGTATTTTGGAGGTGGGCGACCAGATCTCGCGCATAGCCGTTGAGGCATAGCGAGTTGCCAGGACATTCGGTGTCGTCATGCTTTTCCTTATCACAGATTTGGAATAGGGATCATACCATTGGCGGCTTTTTCAGCAATATCGCGGCGGTAGAAACCAGTGGGGAATCCGATGTCAGTGATATAGGAATAGGCTCCATCTCGGGCCTTGCCTAGGTCCTCGCCTTGGGCGACGATCCCGAGTACTCTACCTGAGTTGGGTTTCAGGCATCCATCAGAACCGAGAGCGGTACCGCAGTGGATGACCTGCACCGATTCCGGCGAAGGTGGGATGGTAATGGAGCCATCAAGACTCGGTGTTCCTGGATAGCCTTGGGCTGCATAGACGATGACCAAAGAATAGTCATCCTTCCATGTCAGTGATCCGATCCCCTCCAGGGAACCCATCGCAGCAGCGAAGAGGAGTCGTCCCAGGCCTGTATCCAGCAAAGGCAGGATTGCCTCTGTTTCAGGGTCGCCAAATCGTACGTTGAATTCGACGACGCGCAGCCCGCGGCTCGTCAGAGCCAGACCGGCATAGAGCAACCCTTGGAAAGGTGCACCTCGGCGCTCCATCTCGGCCAAGGTGGGTGTAATAACTTGCGCCATCACCATATCGGTCAGTTCCGGTGGAGCCCACGGCAGAGGACAGTAGGCACCCATACCGCCGGTGTTAGGTCCGGTATCTCCATCTCCAACACGCTTGAAGTCCTGTGCGGGAAGCAGAGGCAGGGCTCGTACACCATCACAGATGGCAAACAGAGACACCTCTGGTCCATCCAGATACTCTTCGATGACCACAGCACTGCAAGACTTGGCATGAGCCAAGGCAACGTCTCGATCCATCGTTACGACGACACCCTTACCCGCCGCCAAGGCATCGTCCTTGACAACATATGGTGCACCAAACTCATCGAGGGCTGACTCAATATCTTCCAGTTCTTCGCAGAATCTTGACGCAGCAGTCGGTACCCCGGCGGACGCCATGACCTGCTTGGCGAAATTCTTAGACCCCTCCAGTTGGGCGGCTTGGGCGCTTGGCCCGAAGCAGAGGATGCCTGCCTCGCGTACTTGGTCAGCGACACCAGCAACAAGCGGAGCCTCAGGGCCGATGACAACGAGATTCACCCCCAAATCCAGGGCAAGATCGACCACTGCATCGGGGTTGAAGGGGTCAAGATGACTGATCCGTTGGCCCAGATCTGACGCGTGATCAACACCATAGGAAGCACTTAAATCCCATGTCCCGGGATTTCCAGGAGCGACATGAACGCCCACAACTTCAACATCACGAGCCAGCGCAGCCGCTAATGCATGCTCACGCCCTCCAGCTCCAACCACTAATACTGTTAGCTGCACACCCCCAGCTTATCGCGGAACTCTCAGATTCCGGATGGACATGCGCGACCAGATTGGTGTTCCCACAACAAATCTTTCCTTGGCGGTTGCTTAGCTGCCGGAAGGCGGTGTTCCTTAGCCTGAATCCACCGATCGCTGCCGTAACGAGCGGCACTAGATGGGTGTGCTGGCAAGGCGACCATCGCTTCAGGCAGGCTGGACGCCTGCCGAGCGGTGGCAACGCAGCCAGCGCACTCAGCTA
>WQYJ01000190.1 GCA_009781325.1 Propionibacteriaceae bacterium
ACTGGAATCTCAGGCTGTGTCACAGTGAGGGGAAGGCTCTTGATTCCCTTATGCCGCCTGTCGGTTGGTGTGTGGGATTCGATGGGGGTTCCTGCTAACAACTGCCGTACTGTGTGAGCGATGTCGGGGTATCCGTCGAACCCAATGACTGCATCTGCTTCTACCAAAGATGAGGCCAGTTCTTGTCCATAGCGTGTAGCCATGCATCCGGCGGCGATGACCTTGCGTACTTTGCCGTGGTTCTTGAGTTCGGCCATAGAAAGAATCTCGTCAATGGACTCAGCCTTGGCGGCCTCGATGAATCCGCAGGTATTCGCCACGATCACATCGGCGTCTTCTGGATTCTCGACCAGCGAAAACCCATCTGCGCTGAAGCGAGCAGCTAGTTCCTCGGAGTCGACATCATTGCGGGCGCACCCCAACGAAAGAATATGCAGGCTATCCATCGTCACGCACCGAGATCAGCGAGAATCTCGTCGAGTTGTTCAGGCTTCACAAGTACCTCTCTGGGTTTGGATCCCTCTGAGGGTCCGACGATGCCTCGGGTTTCGAGGATGTCCATGAGCCTACCTGCCTTGGCAAAACCAACACGCAGTTTTCGCTGAAGCATCGAGGTGGAACCTAACTGAAGATTAATGACCAACCGAGCAGCTTCCAAGACCAGTTCGAGATCATCACCGATGTCTTCGGCAACAACCTTCGGAGCAATCGAGACATCTGCGACATCCTCGCGGTATTGGGGCGCGACCTGGGATGAAACCTCGGCAACGACTGCTTTGATTTCGACCTCTGTTACCCAGGCACCTTGCATGCGGATAGGTTTCGATGCACCCATCGGCAGGAAGAGACCATCGCCTTGCCCGACCAGTTTCTCGGCTCCGCCTTGATCGAGAATGACACGGGAGTCAATCATTGAGGAGGTGGCAAAGGCCAGGCGGGAAGGCACATTAGCTTTGATTAACCCTGTTACGACGTCAGTCGATGGCCTCTGTGTGGCCAGGACAAGATGGATTCCGGCTGCTCTGGCCAACTGGGTGATCCGGACAATGGAATCCTCAACGTCTTTGGGTGCGACCATCATCAGGTCGGCTAATTCGTCGACGACGACCAGCAGATATGGGTACGGGGCAATCTCGCGCTCACTGCCTGGCGGAACCTGGACCTTGCCTGCGCGTACAGAGCGATTAAAGTCGTCGATGTGGCGGAAACCAAAGTTCGCCAGGTCGTCGTACCTCATCTCCATTTCCTTGACCACCCACGCCAACGCATCAGCAGCCTTCTTGGGATTGGTGATGATGGGGGTAACTAAGTGAGGGATCCCCTCATAGTGGTTCAATTCGACACGCTTGGGATCGACGAGCATCAGGCGTACTTCGTCCGGGGTTGCCCGCATCAGGATCGAGGTGACCACAGAGTTAATGAAGGAGGACTTGCCTGAACCAGTTGCTCCCGCCACAAGAAGGTGCGGCATCTTCGTTAAGTTGGAGACAATGAATCCGCCCTCGACATCCTTGCCGAAACCCACAGTCAAGGGATGGGTATCCGCACGGGCTACCGGAGAACGCAGAACATCACCCAAGGAGACAATCTCTTTGTCCTGATTGGGGATCTCGATTCCGATGGCTGATTTGCCGGGGATCGGTGAGAGGATCAATACCTCTGAGGAAGCCACGGCGTAGGAGATATTGCGTGTCAGGGCAGTGACCTTCTCGACCTTGACCCCAGTGCCGAGTTCTACTTCATAGCGAGTGACTGTGGGACCACGAGTGTAGCCCGTGACCACGGCATCAATGTCGAACTCTCGGAAGACATCTTGGAGTGACGCCACGACATTGTCACAGGCTTGAGACTTCGCCTTGGGTACGCTGCCAGCACGCAGGAGTCCTGGGTTGGGAAGGTGATAGACGACACCGTGGGCGAGAACCGGATCCGAGCGTAGCGGGGCGGTGTTTTCTGGGGAAGTCTTGGCGGCCTTTGCCCGCGAAGTACGAGGCTTTGGCTCGATAGCTTCGGTCTGCTCAGTGGAATCCATCGGATAATCATCCACGGGCTCGGGTGTCTCCTGGGCAGTGTCGCCACCCTCGATCCCTCGACGGGAAAAGAGAAGCTTCTGGGCAAGGGCGGTCGCATCAGCAATGATCTGGGACAGAGGTTTGCCAATAATGATCAGAATCCCAAATAGGGTGACGATGACCAACAAGATGACCGCTACCCACACTGTCAGCAGATCGGCTAAGAGCGACGAGACGATATATCCGAGTATCCCGCCTGCGTCGCGTACTGCAGGCATATCGGCAGGACGAGGAAGCCCGAGAGCGATGTGCAGAAGACCCAGGAATCCCAGCCCAATTGCAGTCCAGGCTAAGGTCATCCGTGCTGGTCTATTGGCACGGGTATTGCGCAGAATCAGTACGCAGGTCACCACGGCAATCAGCGGAACGGCGTAGGCACCAATCCCGAAGATCGTGGTGATGCCGATGCGGATACCAGAACCCACCGGGCCAGGAATACGGAACCAAAAAGCAGCAGCCAAAATGATTCCTAAGGCCAGCATGAACAGTCCGACGCCGTCACGGCGTACAGCAGGATCGATGTCTTTCGCGCTGCGCCCTATTCCGCGTACGAGCTTGCCAAGACCGCGCGCGGCGGCATTCCATACTGCGGCAATGCCGCGCCCGATGGTCGGCACAATCCCCTTGGATGTGTCGCGCTTGGTAGCTTTTCGATTGCGCGGAACAGGTGTGCGTTTCTTAGATGCCGGGGCACGCTTGCCAGAAGACGTTGGTTTCGCCATGGAAGCGAGACTACGCCATCAATGCTGGTGGGCTTGGACTCCCACACCGCCAAGGCTCAGAAATGGGTCCAACCTTGGCGGCCGAGCCATTCTTCGCCGTCGAGGAGAATCGCGGGGTCACGGCCTTCGAGAGCTTCGACTCGGCCAATGACAGTCCACAGTTTGGGGACCTCGCCAAAGGGGAAGCAACCGACTAGGGCGTGGTCTTCGCCGCCCGAGAGGATGAAATCCTTGGCATCGCGCCCTGTTGCGTGGGCGACGGCTTCGATCGGTTCGGACACAGGCAGAGTACCGGAATCGAGATCGATAATGACACCGGATGGCTGTGCGATGTGATTGAGGTCGGCGACGAGGCCATCGGAAACATCGATGAGTGCAGTGGCTCCATGGCGGCCCGCTTCTACCCCTGCTCCGTAGGGAACCTGCGGTCGCTGATAGGCATTGACCAGAGCACGCGGGGAGCGGAACCCTCGTGAGAGTACGGCTAGCCCTGCTGCTGCTAGTCCCAGTCGGCCTCGGTATGCGACAGCGTCGCCTGGTTGGGCTCCGCTGCGTTGTATGACGGGTTTTCCTCGGGTTTGCCCCAGCACTGTGACAGCGACGCTGATCGCCGATCCTCCACACAGGTCACCGCCGACCAGTGACATGTGGGCGGACTCACATTCTTCGAGGACTCCTTCCATGAACCGATCCAGCCATGCGACCTGGGTTTCTTTTGGTGCTGACAAAGCGATAAGAAGGTTGGTTGGTACTGCTCCCATGGCTTCGATGTCCGCAGCCGCAGCAGCTACTGCGCGGTGTCCGATATCTGACGGGGAGGACCAATCCGTACGGAAATGTATGCCCTCGTTCATCACATCTGTGGAGACGACTAGGGAACTATCCACGCTCAATACCGCCGCATCGTCGCCGGGACCTAGGATAACTTCAGGACCTTTCATGAGGTCCTTGACAATCCTGTCAATCAACGCAAACTCGCCCAGCTCACCCAGAGTCATGTTCATGAACTCAGCCTAATGGGTGCAGGTAAGCACCCCCGGTCAGAAACTCCGCAAGTCCCCCACAGGACCCCCGGAAGCCGACGTAGGGACTGGGGTAAAGACCTATCCCAACTCCATATGTTCACCCGCGGTCATCCTGCCGCCAGGCAGGACCCCCCGGAAGCCGACGTAGGGACTGGGGTAAAGACACCTATCCCGGCTCCATACGTTGGCCGCCGGGGGTCCTGCCTGGCGGCAGGATGACCGCGGGGGCCACCTTGTGCTGCAGGTTCTAACCTGCGGTGCGAATGGGAAGCGTAGTGGGCTTGTAAGCAGGGCGGGTTTGCTCAAACTGCGCGATGTCTGCTTCCTTCTGGAGAG
>WQYJ01000191.1 GCA_009781325.1 Propionibacteriaceae bacterium
ATAACTGATGATCATCATAGAACGGGGAGGCTCCAGTTCCAATGTTCGGATATACAACTTTTTCACACGTTTGAATCGTTAGCAGACCAATATCGTAACTACTTCCCTTGATTTGAAGATGAGAGAACACACCAATCGAAGTCGAAGGGGCTAGAACTACTCCGACCCTCACCTCAAAGAGTTGGTACGGGGAAAACCAATTTGTCTCTTTCAGTAATTCAACTTCAAATGATGCGGCTTCAAGCTGATCGCCCTCGGGTGAAACTAGAGTAACAGTGTCCGAATACGGATCAAGTGAATCCAATAACCCAACTGAGTCGATGAAGATGAACGAAGCCTCAATAGGTTCGTCCTCATATCCTGCTATGGATTGAACCTGAGCATAGGGAAGGAAAGCATCCCGAAGTCTCTGGTTTTCAAGCAACACCACAGCGAATGCTGCCACAAGTATAACTAGAGCGCTCAACAGACATGTGATAAGCACCTTCCTTCTCATCAGCTTCCTTCACTAAATCCAGTTCAAATGTTAAGTCCCCTGCCCCAACGCCCAAGTCAATCCCAGTATTGTGATACTATACTTGGGCGTTGAGACTGCAGAAGTTAGTCAGGCTTATTTTGCCCAGTAGAAATGTGGATACTTATGCTTTGTGGTGCTGTAAACCGTTTTGGACGCACCATTGTTGACCCATGACCCAGTGACAGTGATCCCCGAGGCTTTGATCGTGTACTTTTGATTCTGAACTATGTTTTTGTAGACCTTTTCTTTGAGATCATATGCTAACTGTGCCTTATACGTCGTCTTCGCTGGGACGTTCAAGGTTTCCGAGTAGGTTTTGGTCGTGCTGTATGACACCGAGCCTGAGGCTTCTAGTTCGATGGCTTTTATGGAGACGCCTGCCCCTAATGACACAGACATTGTGGTGGTTGCAGATTGGCTATAGGAGCAAGTCTGGGTAATAGTGGTGCTATTTGTGCACGTCTTTATTACAGTTTTTGCACCAAGGACCACGGGTTTGTCATCATATACCGACGAAGTAATCACATCGCGATAGGTGTATAGAGTCCACCATTTGTAGTCGTAATAAACCTTGGCTAATCCCGACGTTGAGTTGTCTGAAACAACTGGGAAACCGACAGCTAGAGCAGTGGTAACTGCAAGGCAGGACAGAACAAGAAGAATCTTCTTTTTAACAATCATGGGGAAGCCCCTTTCATTTTCAAACACATCTTTGTGCATACTATGAAGATACATGTCTGATAATCAGACCTGCAATTCTGTCTCACCTTGTGAGAGGCCATTTTTTTGGTATCTATGATGGCGGATTTCTTCTTCGGCAAAATGCACCCGGCCGAATTTCCTATACATCATGTCTGTGTATTGCGGGAGAATGGTTCAATTTGACACGATTTATCTAGTGATACCGTGATAAAAATCACACAGTCCCCCTGTCAGGTGTGGATGCCCCCGAATTGTCAAAGTCATCGGTTTCTGAAGAGGTTGAAGAGTTGATGTTCTCTTGACAGCAATACACCGAGAGTGGCTCCAAGAAGGGCACCAATGACACCTGTTAGCAATGGCCTAACACCCAGAAGCGCTATGGAGGCAGCATCGGCACTCGCATGACCGGCGATGAGGAGAATGAGAGGTGTTGCCAAAACGGCCCCGGATAGAGCCCAGATTCCTGTCTCAGTCAGGGATTCGAGGAGTATGAAGGGTTTAGGTATGCCCGCGTGAAGGTCGCTTGCGTGTTCAAGCCGACGTGACCAGAAGGCAACTATACCCAAGCCAGCAGCGGCGAAAAGAGTCACCCATGAAGCGAACCTACTTGGCCTATTGGCAAAGTCAGACAAGCCGTCATACGAGGAGCCCAACGCCATATTGAGCTGACGGAAGGTCACCTGGGATATCACCGACGGATCCTGGGTTGGAACTACGGCGATTCGAGATAGTGCAACTAAGGATTCATCTACAGGCCACACGGTAAACCAGCACGTATCGAAGACGCCATCGTCGGCCAAAGTAGGTGCCGCAATAGAGAAACTCAGCTCACCTGATCGTCCATCAGCAGGATAATCAAAGGTTCCGCCTACCGGAACAGGACCACCGGGTGTTGCGAGAACGCCTGGAACTTCAATTCCATATCGGTCAGCAACACCGGAGGAGACCCATATTCCTAATCCCGGACTTGGGCTATGAACTCCCAGAATATATGCAAACCCTGGGGTTACGGCATACAGAGGTACGGGAGTACGCGGAAGCAGACTGGTAACCAGCCCAGGAGGAACTTGACGCACAGCACCGGCAGCCAGTATTCCATCCACACTGGCAAGAGAATCACATGCGACCCCGTCGATCAGCCCTGAGGCTTCGAGCACCCATGTCGCCCCTCCTTGGTTCTGATAGTTCACCGCACCTTCGACAACGGTTCTCACTGAAAAACTGTCAAGACCTCCCAGGAGGACTGTGATGACCATCAGCACTGCAGCCCAGGAAGCGGCATGAGTTGTGCCTGAGACGACATTCCTCCACGCTTCCCTGAATGCCTCTCGCCACATGATCGTCACACTGTTGGGATCGAACCGGCCCCCTGGCACACTCGCGGTGGGTTGATCTGTCGCGTGGATATCATCCTCAAGCTCAGTGGACGCCATGTCAGCAAGATCAATGATGCGCGTACACATCGCCATGGTCTGGGGATCATGGGTGGCGATGACCACGATAACTCCACGCCCTGCCAATGCTTGCAGTGATCTATTCACTTCATCAGCAGTTTTACGGTCAAGTTGGGCTGTCGGCTCATCAACCAGCAATAGATCAGGCTTGGAGGCCACTCCTCGGGCAAGCATCAAACGCTGAGCCTCGCCTCCTGACAAGGAACTGAAGGGAGATTGTGCAACTGAACGCAGCCCAAACTCATCGAGGAGTTCGAGCGCACAGCTATCTGCCTCGTGGCGGGTCATGCCCTGTGCAATGAACGGGATAGACACATGGTCAAGAGCGGTTCTGCGTGCTACACCATGTGGGTTTTGGAAGACCCACTGGATCGACTTGACATCGGTACGGACTTCCCCTTGACTCGGAGTAATCCATCCAGCGAGAATCCCCAGCAGTGTCGACTTCCCCGATCCAGATGGTCCCGTGATCGCATAAATCTGGTCATCTTCCAGCACCTCTGTTAAGCCATTATAGAGGGGATGTTCTGGTGAAAATGCATGACCTACTTGATTGAGCTGGACCGATGCATGGCCTGGCACACTCCCAGTCATCTCACTGGCATTCCAGGGTGGAGGGGGGACGGATGGTCACACTGTTCGGCGGTGACTTGCCATCATCGAATTGCACAAATGATTGGCCTAGTTGACTGGAGATGATGGTGACTGCTCGCGGATTGTCATCGCCAAGGACGCAGCCTGTTGAACCGCCTGAACTCTTGATCGCTGCAGGCGGGATCACCGAAACCTCAATGGGAGTCGACAACTCATAGCGGGCAGTCAAAGTATCCAAGATTCCTAGCGCCTGGAGAATCCTCACCGTGGGCGAAGCGATCAGTGTCGCCAGTGAAGACTCATCGGTAACGATCCCATCTGAGTCCACTATCACTGTCGTGTCATCATCAATGACAGCAACTCGGTCTCCTTCCACCAACTGTGTCATCTGCCCCGACACATGTGCTGAAAGAATCGGAGCGGATAAGGTTGCAATCGTCTGACCTTGAGTGACCATGCCGCCAACTTGATAGTCGCAGGTGACCAGTGGTTCGCTGCTTTGTGCGGGAATCCAGACAATCATCGCTTGTGACACAGAATCTCTTGGAACTGATGAGGATGGTGCCCCTAAGCTGACAAGCAACTCTTGCCATGCAGTGAGCACTTCGTAATTCAGAGATGCAGGCAGATCTCCGGAGACCCGACCGAGGCGCTTAAGTTCCGCCATGAATGCACTGACATCCCTCCCCTTGTCACCTACATCCATATCCCGCCACATCGGGATCGTCGTTGCAAGATTCACCAGAGGAATCCCATCGACAGCAATCATTGATGTCCCAGACTCGGGAACGACACCCACCGAGCATCCTGACGAGGTTACCCGCCCTGACACTGACGAAATCAGCGCCTGTGGATCACCTAAGACCACATCGAAAG
>WQYJ01000192.1 GCA_009781325.1 Propionibacteriaceae bacterium
AACTGAACCGTCACAGTGACTTTGTGTGTCAACCCAACACCCACAGACCCAACCACGTCCAAGAATGGCAAGGCCCCCCTGGGGGGGCCGCGGCAGCGGGGGGGGGAAACCATCAGGAAAGCAGGCTGAACCCCTACCGAACAATGGTAACGCAGCCAGCGCACTCATCTGGTGTCGCGTAGTAGGCATGGATCGGTGGATTCAGGCTTCGGCAGGATGACCGGGGGTGTCGCTTTTGTTAGGTCCCCCTGGTATGTTTTTCGTCCGCGCTGTCAGGGCCCGTACAAAGTAGTACGAAATATTCGTGATCCAGATCTCACAAATGGGGGGTTTCAAAGGCTTTCTTTAGTGCGACCGGATTTCAAAGGAGAAACACATGTCCAGTCTTGTTATTGACCAACCTATGCGTTTGGTGACCTCATCACGGTCAAGGAAGACTGATGATCACAACAACTGGGTGCTTGCTGCGCCGTTTAGGGCTCATGTCTCCTACTTGATGAATACTGCTCAGGTGCCATGGCCGGTGATTGCCTATCAGGCTGGGGTGCCCTTGGCTGCGGTGCGTACTCTGATCTTCGGTCGCGGAGGTAAGGTGCGTCCGCGCATCACTCATACCTTTGCTGCACGCCTGATCGATGTGTGCGTGGAAGATCTGAGGTGGATGCGTACTTCACAGATCAGTGCTGAGAACACTGGCATGAGAATTCGCCTGCTTCGAAGTCTTCATATACCGTGGCAGGAAATCTCGGCATTCTTAGAACTTGATGAGGAAACCTGTCAGGGTATTGCGCGGGGGGAGCGTACTTCCTGTTCGGTTATGGTTGATGTCTTGGCTCTCTCGGCTTGTGCGGCGGTTGGACTTGCGCCTTGGGAGGGTGCTTAGTCGTGACAGACTCAAAACCCCCGGTCATCCTGCCGCCAGGCAGGACCCCCGGCAGCTAGCGTATGGACTAGAGGAAGAAAAGCTTTACTACAGACCCTAAGCCAACCCCCGGTCATCCTGCCGTGAGGCAGGACCCCCGGCAGCCAAAGTATGGACTTGAGGAAGACAGGCTTAACCACGGACCCTACGTTGGCTGCCGGGGGTCCTGCCTGGCGGCAGGATGACTGGGGGTTGTTCCACAGACCCTACGTCGGCTGCCGGGGGTCCTGCCTTCGGCAGGATGACCGGGGTGGGTCTTGGGGGGTGTCAAGTTATGCGTCTTACTACCTTGACGCACATTCCGCTGTCACTTCTAGGCGGCGTCATCCTCGTCTACGAAGATCAGGTTCTCGACCTGTTTGGGCAGAGTGAGGGGGTCAATTGGATAAGGGTGCACGGCCTCGGCCCGCGACCAGGTCGCTAGCCAGGAGTCATTCGGGCGGGCAACCAGGAGAAGGATCGGCGGGCAAACCTCGTACTCATCTCTGACCTGCTTAGCCAGACCCATTCCACCGGAAGGGCTTGCTTCGGCATCGAAGACACAGCAGTCGATGTCCTTCTGGTCAAGCTCGGCTAAGACAGCGGCTTGGGTGGCTGCCTCGCGTATCTCTAGCTTGAGACCACCTAGGGTTGTTCCGAGTGCGTCGCGTACATCAGCGCGCACATTACGATCATCCGAATACACCAGTACGACTGCTTGCATTGCCCCTCCTTGGACCATACTTACGTGCCCATCATAGCGAAACTGATCGGCACAGGGGGTGAGATTGGGATTCTTTCCTAGGAATCCAGCAGTGGGAGGTCTATACTTGGCGATACAACACGGGAGCTCGCAAGGGCTGAGAGGAAGGCTTACCTTCGACCGAAAGAACCTGATCTGGGTAATACCAGCGTAAGGGAAGTTTCTCTGGCAATTGCCACCCGTGCCCCATCTTTGAAAGGGCACACACATGTCACAACCGAATCCGATCTCCCGCTATCGATGGCGTGTCGTCGATATCGTTGTCGGAGCCGTTCTAGGTATCGCCGTTGGTTTGGTCTTCTTCGCATGGAACTTCGTTGGAGACTTAGTCGGGGATACCTTGAAACTCATCTTTCCCCCAGCCAAGGGCCTGCTTGGCGGGCTATGGCTTCTGGGTGGAGTCCTCGGCGGATTGATAATCCGCAAGCCTGGAGCTGCGATCTTCGTCGAGGTCATCGCCGCCCTAGTACCCGCTCTCATCGGGAGTCAGTGGGGTTTCACTGTTCTTGTCAGCGGTCTATTACAGGGCGCCGGAGCTGAACTGGTCTTTCTGGTCTTCTTCTACCGGGTTTGGAAACTCCCCGTTGCGATGATTGCAGGAGCCTGCGCCGCGGCTTTCGAGTGGGTCTACGAGATCTTCGTCTGGTACGCCGGCTGGCGGACCCTGTACCAAGGTCTCTATCTGGTCTTTCTAGCATTTTCCGGGGTTTTGCTTGCGGGAGTCCTCGGCTGGCTGATCCAAAAGGCGCTGGCCCAAACAGGAGTCTTGGATCGCTTCGAATCCGGACGTGAGGTGCGAAGTTTGATATGACCGAGATTCGGGCGGAAAACTTTGGTTGGCGCCACGCAAGCAGAAAAGCCTGGGCGCTGCGGGACCTCAGTTTTTTCATCGAATCTGGGGAACGCGTATTGCTTCTTGGTCCCTCTGGAGCAGGTAAATCGACGCTGCTCGCTGCCTTAGCAGGGCTCCTCGGCAGCGCCGATGAGGGCGAACAGGAGGGGCTGCTTACCATTGATGGTGTTGAACCAGCACATCTTCGCGGGCATGCCGGGTACATGATGCAAGACCCAGGGTCGCAAATAGTCATGGCCCGCGTCGGCGACGATGTCGGGTTTGGCTGTGAGAATCTGTGCGTACCTCCCCATGAAATTTGGAAACGGGTAGAAACAAGTTTAGAGTCCGTGGGTCTTGATCTGAGTCTGGATCATCCCACCAATCAATTATCAGGAGGACAACAACAAAGATTAGTGCTGGCTGGTGCCCTTGCAACGGGTACGAGCCTGTTAATCCTGGACGAGCCCACGTCGAACCTAGATTTCGAAGGCTTGATGCAAGTACGCGACGCAGTAACGCGAGTGATGGATGACCGCACGCGCACGCTCGTCGTTGTTGAGCATCACTGCGAAGTCTGGGCACCTTTGGTTGACAGGGTGATCGTCCTTGCTCCGGAAGGAATTGTTGCAGATGGGCCTCCCGCCGAGGTCTTTGCAACGATGAGCTCCGAGCTGGCAGCGATGGGGGTGTGGATTCCCATGACCAGCGTTGCTCATGCCCCCACCGCTGTTAGGGCAACCTGCCCGTGGGCTGGTGATGAACCAGTCCTGCGCGGGTGTAATCTGACCATCGGCTATGATGAAAAGCCGATTCGGTCTGGTTTCAATTGTGAAATCCCTCAGGGGGTTTCTACCGTTATTACCGGACCTAATGGTTCAGGAAAGACTACCCTGGCCCTCACCCTTGCCGGGCTTCTTCCCCCTCTGGAAGGTACGGTAGAAGCGGCGGTGAATATGGCTCCCCCCAACAAGCTGCATCCTCATTTATGGAAGTCAAAAGAGCTGCTGACCCGCATTGGATTCGTCTTTCAATCCCCGGATCATCAGTTTGTTACCGGCAGTGTTTTCGATGAGATCGCCGTCGGTTTGCGCGCTTTGAAGCAACAACCGCACCTTATTGATGAACAAGTCAGGGCTCTGCTGGACCAATTAGGTCTCACCCACCTGGCCAAAGCAAATCCTTTCACGCTGTCAGGAGGGGAGAAACGCCGACTCTCTGTCGCCACCGTTCTCGCCAGTAATCCGCAGGTGATTATCCTTGATGAACCCACATTCGGCCAGGACCGATGCACCTGGGCATCCTTAGTCGAACTCGTTTCAAACTTACGCGATCAAGGCAGGACTATCATCTCGGTCACACATGATCATGCCTACATCGAGGCTCTGGGAGAACACCGCATTGATATGGGAGAGTTCCTATGAGTATCTCCAGTCACGACCATCGTCAGCCAACCTCGGCCACACTGACCAGCGTGGGTGTGGTCGACCACACCACACATATTCCGCAGCCACATCCGGTGTCGGCTCGTACCTCCACTGTGCTGGACCGAGTCAACCCGGTCAACCGGTTAGCTGGGGCGATGATCCTCACCTTCCCTCTCTTAATCACCTTGGATTGGGTCAGCGCGGCAACC
>WQYJ01000193.1 GCA_009781325.1 Propionibacteriaceae bacterium
GAGAAGGCACGGTCGATGAGTTGGAAGGTTTTCACCCGATCGACACCTTCAGGTGGTTGGCGCCGCTGGAAGGCAACCAGACCTGAGTCAACCTTCGGGGCAGGCCAGAAGACTGTAGGCGGTACGACTCCGACGCGCAGGGAGGACGCATACCACGCCAGCTTGGCCGACGGTATTCCGTAAACCTTTGTCCCCGGCGGTGCAACAAGACGATCGGCAACCTCTAGTTGCACCATGAACAACCCATGGGTAATCGACGGAAAAGCCGCGAAGAGATGCATGATCAGCGGAACCGAAATCGAGTAAGGCAGATTGGAGACCAACACCGTTGGCTCGGGATCAGTAACCGGCATCCACAAGGCATCTTGCTCAATAACAGTCAGATTGGAGACTGTGTCAGGTGCGAGGTCTTTCATCGTGATTGGCAGTAGCTGAGCCAACGCCGGTTCAATTTCCACAGCTAGCACCTGAGCACCTGTATGGAGCAAACCCACAGTCAGTGACCCCAAACCAGGACCGATCTCCAATACGATGTCGGTGTCGCGTACCCCGGAAAGCCCGACGATCCGCCGAATAGTGTTGGCGTCGAAGAGGAAGTTCTGCCCCCGCCCCTTGGATGGCCGCAGATCGAGCTGATTGGCCAGAGCGCGGATGCGTGAAAGATCAAGATAGTCAGCCATTATTCCCCCAGGGGCCTCCATAAGCAGCGAAAGCATTGTCCCGAAGACGTACGCAGGTGTCTTCAAGGTCCCAGCCGCGCTGAGCGGCAATAAACCGTACGGTGTGTGGGGTAAGGTACGGGCCGTTCGGACGCCCGCGTACTGGAATCGGAGTCAGGTAGGGCGCATCTGTTTCGACCAGAATCTTGTCCGGAGCGGCCTCGGCAAGCCCCTGGCGCAAGCGGTCGTTGGCGGGGAAGGTGATGACTCCGGGGAAACTCAGCCAGAATCCGCGTTCGACACAAGCCCGCGCAAAGTCAGCATCCCCAGAGAAAGCATGCATGACAACTCTGGCTGGTTTGGCAGAGTCGTCCAAGACTTTGAGGATGTCACTGTGAGCATCCCGGTCATGGATCATCAGGGTAAGGCCCGTCTCACA
This sequence comes from Propionibacteriaceae bacterium, assembly GCA_009781325.1. GTDB lineage: Bacteria > Actinomycetota > Actinomycetes > Propionibacteriales > Propionibacteriaceae > WQYJ01. The sequence continues at coordinate 1,099 of WQYJ01000193.1, forward strand.
AGCCAGGTTGATATGCCGGACAAAGGATTCTCGCTGGCGAGCCTGGGCTTGCGGATCGGTGGTGCGATAGTAATCCATCCCGGTTTCACCAATCGCCCGTACGTGAGCGCCAGCTTGAGCCAGAGCCGTAATCTGAGCAAACCCCTCTTCATAGCGTTCCGGGTGGCGGGCAACCTCGTTGGGGTGCAAGGCTACGCAGGAAACCACCTGCGGATGGGTTCGGGCCAAGGCCTCACCCCACGCAGAGTCCTGGGCCGTATCCCCAGCCTGAATCACCCAACCGATACCAACTGCTTCCGCCAATTCCAGCGAATCTGCCGCTGATAAGCCAGTACGCTCTTCGACGGAGTCTAAGTGGGTATGAGCATCAACAGTGGGAGCAGGCAGCGGCTCCGGAAGCGGCGGCAGCTTCAAGGCATCAAGATCAACCACAACCCCATTCTAGACGGGATAGCTGTCACGTCCCCCCAGATATCCCTCACCCCTCCCCCGTCCTCCATCTGGTGGTGGGTTTTGTCACGAATACGCGGCAAAACCCACCGCAGGGGAGAGGATGGTGACAGAACCCACCGCAGGGGAGGGGATGGTGACAGAACCCACCGCAGGGGAGGGGATGGTGACAGAACCCACCGCAGGGGAGGGGATAGTGACAAAACCCACCGCAGGGGAGGGGATAGTGACAAAACCCACCGCAGGGAGGGGATGGTGACAGAACCCACCGCAGGGGAGGGGATGGTGACAGAACCCACCGCAGGGGAGAGGATTAAGCGGTGAGGTGGGTTAGGAGGCCGGGGATGGCTTGTTCTAGTTGGGTACGGGTGGTGACGAAGCCGGCTGGGGAGCCGTACCAGGGGTCCTGGATCCCCGAACCGGGGGTTGCATTGGGATCGAAGTCGGTCATCAGGGCTAAGTTGTCTGCATCCGGGACGAGCTTGCGTACTCGATCTAGGTGGAGTTTCTCCATGCCGACGATCAGGGTGGCGCTGCGAATCTCTGCGGGGGTGATCTGGTGAGCATGATGGTTCGAAGTGCGATAACCGCTCTGCGCGAGCACCGCAACTGCGCGTGGATCGATGGGGTTGCCCAGTTCATCAGTGGAGGTTGCAGCCGAGGTGAAACGAATCCGGGTCAGACCCTCATCTGCGGCCATCTTTTCAGCGATGCGCTCCGCCATGGGTGAACGGCAGATATTCCCCCAGCACAGGAAGATCACATGGATCTCATCTGTTTCTGTACTCACTTCGGCGCTCCGGGGTAACCAAGTGCGATCATGATGGCATCTGCCAATGTAGCGACATTGCCGTTGCCGCGCCCCCAATCGACAATCTGTGTGGGCATCGCTGGCTTGGAAACGATGTCCAGAATCGCATCATCGTGCGGACCCGCATACACCTGAATCGTGATGTTCTCTCCCCACGAAGCCATACTCATTCCTCGGGTCATCGTGATTGCGTATGCATGGTCAATGATCTGTCCCAGAGTGAAACCCTTGGGCGGATTCATCGCTACCTGACGTGCAGCATTCATCACCGCCGCTGGATGCTGGGGAATATTAATTGTTTTCCTGGATTCCATGGGATAAGGATACTTGGGATTCGGGATAATGCGCTGATGAGTACGCATATGGTGCTAGCATGAGCCTTTTCACCATGAGGAGCCGCAATGAATCTCAAGGGTCGTCATTTTCTGAAGGAAGCGGACTTTACTGCTGCTGAGTTCACCTACCTCCTTGATCTTTCAGCCGAGCTGAAAGCTGAGAAGAAGGCAGGAGTCTCCCAGCAGCGTCTGTTGGGCAAGAACGTTGCCCTGATCTTCGAAAAGACCTCAACCCGTACGCGCTGCTCCTTCGAGGTTGCTGCCTATGATGAGGGCGCCCATGTCTCCTACATTGATCCGACATCATCCCAGATCGGGCATAAGGAGTCGATCGCTGATACGGCGCGGGTTCTGGGCAGGCTCTATGACGGGATTGAATACCGCGGCTACGGTCAGATGATCGTCGAGGAACTCGCGAGGTACGCGGGCGTACCGGTATGGAATGGCCTGACTAATGAATGGCATCCCACCCAGAGTCTGTGTGATCTGCTCACGATGAGGGAACACTGCGATAAGCCACTTAGTGAGATGTCGTTCGCCTACGTGGGTGATTCCCGCTACAACATCGGTAACTCCCTGCTGATCTCCGGTGCGATCATGGGAATGGACGTACGCATCGTCGCCCCCCAGGGTCTGCAGAATTGGATCCACATCCAGCAGCAGGCCCGAGCCATCGCCGACCAGTCCGGTGCAACGATCACGATCACCGATGACGTACGTGAAGGAGTCGCTGGTGCGGATTTCATCTACACCGATGTATGGGTCTCCATGGGTGAACCCAAGGAGGTCTGGCTCGAGCGGATTCCGATGCTCATGCCCTACCGAGTCACAGCAGAGATGATGGATGCCACCGGCAATCCGAACGTGAAGTTCATGCACTGTCTGCCAGCCTTCCACGACCAGAACACATCCATGGGCGGTGAAATTCTGCGCATCGCGGGTATCGACAACGGACTAGAAGTCACCGACGAAGTCTTTGAATCCCCAGCCTCGATCGTCTTCGATCAAGCGGAAAATCGCATGCACACCATCAAGGCGATCATGGTGTCTACTCTGACATAGTCCAGCTTCTCACACCTGTAGTGAGGCGTCGTAGACCGTCTTCGAGTTGGATAGCAGGGCACGCGAGATTGATGCGGAAGAAGCTTTTTGTGTTGGCGCCGTAGATGTCACCGGGGTTGACGATCAGACCTGTCTCTTGGCGCAGGAAGCGGGTGAAGGATCGGGCATCCTCGGCGATCTCGGAGCAATCGATCCAGGAGAGATAGGTGGCTTGACTAGGGATGACATGAAGTTGCGGGAGGTGAGCTTCGGCGTACTCACTCAGGCGGTGCTTGTTGCGCCAGACGTAGTTTCTCATGGAGTCCAACCATGGCCCGCCCTGGGTGTAAGCAGCGATGAC
>WQYJ01000194.1 GCA_009781325.1 Propionibacteriaceae bacterium
CCTACCGTCTCACTGTGACCGCTGGGACTGGTGGAACAGTAAACACCACTGCTTGGAACCAGGTTGCCGGTGCCTCCATCGCACTCGTGGCCACACCTGCTGCTGGATACACCTTCAGTGGTTGGACCAGTTCCGATGGCGGAACCTTCGCTGACGCGGCTGCCGCGAGCACCACCTTCACGATGCCCGCTAACGCCACGACCGTGACTGCCGCATTCACTGCGATCCCCCCGACAACATATCTGCTGACAGTGACCTCCGAAACAGGCGGAACAGCTAACACCCCGAGCGGAAACCACATTGCCGGTGACACAGTGTCACTGACAGCAACACCGGCTACTGGATATGTGTTCAGCGGTTGGACCAGTTCCAATGGCGGCACCTTTGCTAATGCGGCTGATGCAAGCACAACTTTCACCATGCCTGCCAACGCAACAACGGTTACTGCCACATTCACATCCGGAGGCACTGGCCCCGTCCTGACACAGTATCCGGTGATAACCCACTTTGGAGTGTGGACTGGCAGCGGAACAGCGAGCGGTGAAGTTGATGCAGAATTTGACGATTTCGTACAACTGGAGTTGGGGGATGACATCATCGATCCTGCCAATTACACGGTGACTGCCGGAAGTACGGTCATCACATTGACGGAGGCTTATCTCAAGACTCTCGCCAATGGCCAGTACACCTTCACAGCTCAATTCACGCAGGGATTCGCCGATATGCAACTCGGTGTTGATGTGAAACCAGATGCTGGAAAGCCTGGGGGTGTTGCACCCACAGGTGGTACGAAGACTCTTCCGACCGTGATCGCACAAACCCTGCTGTTTGTCGCAATTGGACTGTGCGCACTGGGTGTCATACTAGTCCGACTAGTAATCACGGCAAAGAACTGAAAATAGGTTTATCAACGAGTCTGCTGAAGTACAACCCTTCGCTCTGCTTACCAGAGCGAAGGGTTGTACTTTAGTGGATTAGGAGCACCGGAGCACTCCGATCCGATACGCAGGTCGGCGATCTTTCCTTGCTTACGCAACTCCCGCATGCGGTCGGTGACGGAAGCCCGAATGTCATAGGGCGACATGGTGTTGATGAAGATCTTTGTGTCACCCTCGAAGCCGGCAATCGTGGAGATGCGCCATTTGATATTGATTCGCCAGGGCATTGGTACGTCGAGGTCGATGGGAACGTTGTGCCACTCCTCATTCGTGGGAACGTCAACCCCTGTCCCGGCATGGATGGCGTGAAGGAGATCGGACATATCGCGTACTTCGGAGTCATCGTGTTCCCACGGATAAACCTTGGGTGACTTGGAGTAGATCTCTATTGTTGGCCACCGATGCCCGAATCCAGCGAAGGCAATGGCTGAATCGTTCTCAGCGATCAAAAGATTATGGTAGTTCGCGTAGTTCACCGTGCATTCATTAAAGAAGTTGGGATTCTCGCGAAGGCGGGAGACTCCCTGATCAGCGTCCGCACCATGCTCGTCGATGGAGACCAATTGCTTGTGCAGGTGATCAAAGCTGGATCCTGCCGGCTTCAGCCAATTCTGGAAGACAGCGACATATCGTACATAGCGATTAATGTCGTAAAGGTTCTTCATGGAGTGCAGCGTCAGGCGGATGAATTGCTCATGCTCATCGGGAGTCAGTGAACCAGCAGAGGCCAGTTCAGTAGTTGATGTTGCCCCATCAAGCCAATGCCGACGCGCGATGACCACATCATGCCCACCTCCGAAGAATGCGTCCGCTTGCGCTAGGAAGTCTTCGTTTTCCAGATTGGCGATCTCTTCGGGAGACTTGCCGGACAGGCGAAGCTTGGCAGCCTGAACAGCCCTGACATGACGTCTTCCCTGCTCAGTTGACAGATATTGCTGCTTGAATTCCTGGATTTCAGCAGGCATCTCATAGCCATAATTCTCGTGCCAATAGTTATAGCTGACGATCTCGAATAGATTGGGTACGACCCGGAATTCGGCGGTGGTATTGAAGAGTTGATCAGCAGTAAGCCGTTCAAGAATCTTCCACCCTTTGTCGTAGACGACCCGCGCTTTTTCAGGTGGAGTTTCCATGTAACGAGCTGAGCAGAACGTACACCCATGGGTCCAGTCTGTATCGGAAACAGGCTTTGAATCAGAGTCATTTTGAGATTGAGGACGGCCATTTCGTCCCGGCACAGTCCACACCCGAGTACCGCTGAACGGGTTGATCTGTTTGATCGTACCATCGCCCATCGTCGTCAGGTATGCCGGATCCGGCAACATTGAAAAGCTCATTACTTATTCCCCGTAAGTCAAATTGTCCCCAATAACCGATGCAAGCTCCGCCCCTCGACGGACATCGGTGATTACTATGCATTCTACCTCAGGTTGCTTAAAATGGAAGGGTTTTTCGATCTTGTCTCACTGAGATGGACAATATAGATAGTACATAGACTGCTCAGAGTGTCGTACTGGGAAAGTAGACTAGTGATATGACGCAACAGAATCAATCACCTGATGAGAGCATGGCTCCGGGAATCATCCTTGGCCAAGGCCCCGATGGAGAGGTATATGTCCTTGCCTCCCCCGAATCCCAGGGTGACCAAGAGGACTCCATCACCGAACCTGCCAAGGTGATGAGAATCGGGCGAATGATTTCACGTCTTCTCGATGAGGTGAAAGATGCCCCTCTCGATGATGCGTCACGAGCTCGATTGCGTGAGATCTATGCGCAATCCATTGATGAACTTGCCGGCGGGCTTGATGAAGACCTCGCCAAGGAACTCCATCGAATCACGACACCGTTTGATGCGGATTCAACTCCCTCCGATGCCGAGTTGAGAATCGCGCAGGCTCAGCTCGTTGGCTGGCTCGAAGGCCTGTTCCAAGGAATGCAAACCGCCTTGGTGGCTCAGCACCTGTCTGCACAATTGGCTGGAGGGCGTCACCCGGAGATTCCTCAAGCCGCCTCCGAACCGCCTACTGGCTCTCCAGGGCGCGGTACGGGAATGTATCTGTGACACCACACCGTCTGGAGGTTTTGTTCATTCAGATAAACATGGCACAGTTAGATCATGCATATCCTTGTCGTTGACGATGATCAGGGCGTACGAGATTCTCTGGCGCGCTCACTGCAATACAACGGTTACCAAGTAACTACTGCTCAGGACGGCATCGAAGCACTGGCAAAGTTGTCAAGCGGCTACGTCGATGCGGTCATCATGGACGTTATGATGCCGCGCTTGGATGGCCTTGAAGCCACGCGGATGCTGCGCTCTTCCGGCAATGACATGCCGATCCTCATTCTGACCGCACGCGATGCCATTGAGGATCGTGTGGATGGTTTGGATGCTGGTGCAGATGACTACATGGTCAAGCCCTTTGCTCTTGATGAACTCCTGGCGCGGCTGCGTGCGCTGACTCGGCGCTCTCACACCGGCGAGGACGGCACGGGTAACCAGTTGATGACCTTCTCAGACTTAACCCTTGATCCTGCCACCCGCGAAGTCACCCGAGGCGGGCGCCACATCTCACTGACCCGCACCGAGTTTGCTCTTCTTGTGGCATTCATGGAGAACCCGCGCCGTGTTCTGGAACGCGGATGGCTACTGAATGAGGTTTGGGGCTTCGACTTCCCCACCACGGCAAACTCTCTGGAGGTTTACATCGGTTATCTGCGGCGCAAGATCGAAGTGGATTTAGCACCTCGGTTGATTCACACTGTCCGAGGGATCGGATATGTTCTGAAGGAATCCGCATAGATGAGATGGCTCACCAGAGTTCTATCATCCTTCGTCCACAGGGTACGCACCTCACTGCGCTATCGTCTGGTGTTCCTGACGGCTCTGACCATCATCATGGCTGCTGTCATCGCAGGCGTGGGTACGTACCAGGCTGCCCGAGTCTCCCTCTACAGCCAACTGGATCTCGAACTTCTGGCCATCGCTGATCGTACGGCAGCCCAGATTGCCACCGACTTTGAAGAAAACACCATCTCCAACGTCTCGTCGCTATCTGCTGAAAACGTGGTCGTGATCCTCGTGGCAGCCAA
>WQYJ01000195.1 GCA_009781325.1 Propionibacteriaceae bacterium
CGCTTCTTATTGTCGGCCTCGGCGTCGGGTATTGGGTCTATGCCACCAGCCCGCTGATTGGGCTGATCCTGGGAATCCTCAGCGTCATTGGTTTTGGAGTCGTCGTCCTGCGGGTGGTTCCCGGTCATCCAATGTTGGTCTGGCTTCTCGGTGGTTGCCGCTTTATTCAGATTGCCATTGGAACCCTGTTCCTACTCGATATTCAGATCTCCTAGGGGAGAGCGAAGGTTAGACTAAGGCAGGTTCTTCGACGTCTTCGAAGACCAAAACACCATCATGGCCCATGTGTGCTGTGGTGAGCATGAGTTTGATGCGGTTGAGCTGGTTGACTTGAGAGGCACCAGGATCATAGTCGATGGTGACTAGATTGGCCTTGGGATGCTGGCGGCGAATCTCCTTGAACATCCCCTTACCGACCACATGGTTAGGCAGACAGGCGAAGGGCTGAACGCAGATCACATTGGGCACACCTGAGTGAATAAGTTCGAGGATTTCACCGGTCAGCAGCCATCCTTCACCGGCTTGATTACCCAGGCTGGTCACTGTTTGGGCGCGTTCGGCTAGCTCAATCATCGTTCCCGGTACGGTGAACTTCTCCTCGCTGTGGCGAGCATTGGCGCGGGCAAGGGCCTTGCGAACCGGGGTACGGTAGGACTCCATCCATTGACGGAACACTTTCTTAGCACGGCGCCATTTCTTGCCGATACCGAGGTTCTCCCAGTTCCAGTCGGTGGTGTACAGGCCTGTGACCATAAATTCCATCAGCCCTGGCAGGGATGCCTCACAACCCTCTGATTCGATAACTTCGATCACATGGTTGTTGGCATCCGGCTGGAACTTCACCAGAATTTCTCCCACGACACCGACACGAGGCTTGCGAGGCTCATCGTTGAGAGGCAGTGCGTCGAAGGCATCGACCAAATCGTGGATGATCGTTGAATAGCTCACACGCTTGCCTTGGGCGCTGCGCCCATGACGGAACCAGGACGACAGGGTTGTGTCCCAGGTGTGATACAGCTCGGTGGCAGAGCCCGGAACTAGTTCGTACGGGCGTACGCGCAGCAGCAGGTCTTGGAGGAGATCTCCGATAGCCAAAGCCCTCATGGCTTTGTGAGCCAAGGGGAGTGTCAGTTTGAAGCCGGGGTTGGATTCGATGCCCTGGGTTGAGATCGCGATGACGGGAACCTGGGGGAAACCAGCGTCCCGCAAGGCCTTACGCAGTAAACCAGTGTAGTTCGTAGCACGGCACATCCCACCAGTTTGTGTCATCAGCACCGAAGCATTGTTGGGATCGACCCCGGAGTATTTCAGGGCATGAATCAACTGACCAATCACCATGATGGCTGGGTAGCAGGCATCATTATTGACTGACTTCAGACCTGTTTCCACATCATCACTGGAGGCATGTTCAAGGAACATGACGTTGTATCCAGCCTCTTCGATGATCGGGACCACCAGGCGGAAGTGAATCGGTGCCATCTGCGGGGCAATGATCGTGTGGGTTTCCTTCATTTCTTTGGTGAAGGGAATCCGTACCAGCGCATGGCTCTTGTCGGGTCGGTGAATAGCCTTGCGTTGAGTGGCTGCAGCGGCCAGTGAGCGTACGCGAATTCTGGCTGCACCGAGACTGGAGACTTCGTCAATCTTCAGCAGGGTATAGACCCGGTTCTTAGCTTCGAGGATTTCTGCGACCTGTTCAGAGGTGATCGCATCCAGACCGCATCCAAAGGAGTTGAGTTGGACCAGTTCTAGGTTTTCGTCGGTGGTGACTACGGCAGCAGCTTCGTACAGGCGGGTGTGATAGGACCACTGGTCGCGTACCCGCAGCGGGCGGGTCAAAATGGGTTCTTCAATGATCGAAGCCTCGGTGAACACCGCCATACCCAGACTCGTGATGAGCTCGGGGATCCCGTGATGGACTTCAGGGTCGATGTGATAGGGCCGCCCGGCTAGCACGATTCCACGTACATTGTTGTCAGCGCAGTATTGGCGTGCCTCACGCCCAGCCTGGCGGATATCTTCGCGGAAGGCTGCGTCTTCGGCGTAACCGGCCTTAACTGCCGCCTGGGCCTCGTCGAGGGTGACATTCCAGTCGGCGAATATGTCCACGAGTCTTTCCGCCAGTTTTTCCGGATTGGCGAGGTTGAGATAGGGGTTAATCAGGCGCAAGTTCGGGTCTTTGAGCCTCTCCACGTTGTTCTGAATAACCTGGGGGTAGGATGCCACCACTGGGCAGTTGTAGTTCTTGTCCGAGTCAGCGATGAGTTGCTGTTCATAGTTGACGCTGGGGTAGAAAATCGTGGTGATGCCGCGGTCAATGAGGTTCTCGATGTGGCCATGGACTAGTTTCGCGGGGTAGCAGACATTCTCGGAGGCGATGGAGTGCATTCCCTCTTCAAAGAGTTCATGGGAACTGCGCCCGGAAATCACCACACGGAACTTCAGATGGGTCAGGATCGTGAACCATAGAGGATAGTTCTCATAGATGTTTAGGGCCCGCGGGATTCCGATGTCCCCGCGTACGCCTTCTTTGGCTGTCAGTCGGCGGTAACTGAATAGGCGGGAGTAGGTGTAGTCGAAGAGGTTGGGCAGCTTGGACTTCTCCTTGGTGGGGTCACCGCCGCGTTCGCATCTATTGCCAGAGATGTGCTGTTCGCCGTTACCGAAGGAGGAGATCGTGCAGGCACAGTGGTTCTGGCAGAGCTGGCATTGCGAGGTCTGGGTTTCCACGTTGATCTGTTTGAGTGCCGGTATCGACAGCATCGACGTTGGGACCCCGGGGATGGAGTTTTCTTTAGCTGTCAGCGCTGCACCATAGGCTCCCATGAGGCCGGCGATATTGGGGCGGATGACTTCACGTCCTGTGAGGAGCTCAAAGGAGCGCAGAACAGCATCATTGAGGAAGGTACCGCCCTGGACAACAACCTTCTCACCGAGTTGGCCGGGTTCGCGCAGTTTAATGACCTTGTAGAGGGCATTGCGGATCACAGCGTAACTCAAGCCTGCAGCGATGTCGGCGACGGTTGCCCCTTCTTTTTGGGCCTGCTTGACTGAGGAGTTCATGAAGACTGTGCAGCGTGAACCGAGATCGACTGGTGCGGTGGATTCGCAGGCTGCTGCAGTGAATTCTTCGGTGGTGAGTCCTAGTGATTCCGCGAAGGTCTGCAGGAAGGACCCGCAGCCTGAGGAGCATGCTTCGTTGACCGCGATGGAGTCGATGGCTTCGTCGTGGATGCGCAGGTATTTCATATCCTGGCCGCCGATGTCGATCACAGCGGTCACACCGGGAGCGATCTTGTCGGCTGCACGATAGTGGGCAATGGTCTCCACAACACCGTGGTCGATGTGGAGGGCTGCTTTGATCAAGGACTCGCCGTACCCTGTGACGCAGGTCTGGGTGATGATCGCTGAGCGCGGAATCTCGCGGCGTACTTGGGTGGCGATCTCAATGGCAGCGGCGACTGGATCACCGTCATTGCCGGAGTAGTAGGACCACAGAATGTTTTCGTCCGCATCGATGAGCACGGCCTTGATCGTGGTCGATCCCGCATCGATCCCCAGGAAGCAGGCGCCGCTCGCTTCGGAAATATCCTTGCTGGAAATGATTTCTTGGCTGTGCCGGGCGAGAAATTCCTCACGGTCAGTGGTTGTCGGGAACAGAGCTGGCATGCGCCCTGAGGCCGGTACGAGATGACGGCGGGTATGGAGACGCTCAGCGAGTTCTTCCATCGTCATCACTGTCTTTGAGGCCTTCTCGGCAGCACCGAGTCCAACGAATAGCTGTGCTGATTCGGGGACAACGAACTCATGGACGTCACCTTCGAGGCTGCGTTCGAAGGCGCGTCGAAGTTCGGGAAGGAAATGAAGCGGGCCGCCCATGAGGATGACCTTGCCTTGGACAGGGCGGCCTTGGGCAAGCCCAGAGATCGTCTGGGTGGCTACTGACTGGAAGATCGAGGCGGCTAAGTCTTCGTGGCGTGCCCCTTCGTTGATGAGCGGCTGGAGGTCTGACTTGGCGAAG
>WQYJ01000196.1 GCA_009781325.1 Propionibacteriaceae bacterium
CACTAGAATGTCACCATGTCAAAAGTGCTTTTCGAATTACCCGCTGGCGAACGAGTTGGGTTGGCGTTCTCTGGAGGCCTCGATACCTCCGTTGCTGTGGCCTGGATGCGGGAGAACGGAGCGATCCCCTGTACGTACACTGCAGACATCGGGCAATACGACGAACCCGACATTTCTTCGGTCCCCTCCCGCGCCGCACAGTACGGCGCTGAGCTTGCCCGTCTGGTGGACTGCACCCTGCCGCTTGTCAATGAAGGATTGATCGCTATCCAGTGCGGAGCCTTTCACATTCGAAATGCAGGACGCTACTACTACAACACCACTCCCCTGGGCCGAGCGGTGACCGGGACTATGCTCGTACGCGCCATGGCAGCCGACAACTGCCATATCTGGGGTGACGGATCGACATACAAGGGCAATGACATCGAGCGCTTCTATCGCTACGGTCTTCTCGCTAATCCCCAGTTGAGAATCTACAAGCCCTGGCTGGATCAAAAATTCGTCGATGAGCTCGGCGGACGTACGCAGATGAGTGCATGGATGACACAGAGAAACCTGCCCTACCGCGATTCCCAGGAGAAGGCCTACTCCACCGACGCCAATATTCTCGGCGCGACCCATGAGGCCAAGGACCTCGAGATGTTGGATGTTTCCATGGAGCGGGTTGATCCCATCATGGGTATCAGATTCTGGGATGAGTCGGTCCAGATACCGACCGAGGACGTCAGTATCACCTTCGAGAACGGGTGGCCTGTCGCCATCAACGGTGAACCATTCGAGGATCGCGTGAAGCTCATGCGCACAGCCAACGAGATCGGCGGGCGTCACGGGCTGGGGATGAGCGACCAAATCGAGAACCGAATCATCGAAGCCAAGTCACGCGGTATTTATGAGGCCCCCGGAATGGCCCTGATCTACATCGCGTACGAACGCCTGCTCAATGCCATCCACAACGAAGATACCGTGGCCAACTATCACAACGAGGGCCGCAAACTCGGTCGTCTGCTGTATGAAGGGCGCTGGTTTGATCCGCAGTCGCTGATGATACGTGAATCCCTCTATCGTTGGGTGGCCTCGGCTATCACCGGTGAGGTGACACTGCGTCTGCGCCGCGGTGAGGATTACTCCATCATGGACACCCGCGGCCCGGCGCTGTCGTACCATCCAGAAAAACTATCCATGGAGCGAGTTGAGGACGCCGCCTTCGGCCCAGTCGATCGCATCGGCCAACTCACAATGCGCAACCTAGACATCGCTGACACCCGTACTCGACTGGAACAGTATGCAGAACTGGGGCTGGTCGGAGGCCGGATCGGACAACTCATGGGTACGCCCACAGCCACCAAACAACTGGAATCGAGTGAAGGATGAGCAAGACTTTCGAAGGACTCTTCTTGGAGTTAGAAGGAAAACTAGCCGCACACGACCCTGCATCGGGTACGGTCAAGGCTATCGAAGCCGGCTATCACTCCATTGGGAAAAAGCTGGTTGAAGAAGCAGCCGAGGTCTGGATGGCTGCTGAGTATCAGACTCCCGAGGAGACCGCACTGGAGATTTCACAGTTGATTTATCACACCCAAGTCATGATGCTTGCCTGCGGACTCGACCTTGAGGATGTTTACCGGTATCTCTAGGTGACTTAGGGCCCGGACATTGCTGCCATCAAGAACATCAGTGCTCCTGCTAGAAACACCAGAGAAATGACGGTGGCGATTGCCGAGATTATTATGCCTGCGATTGCGAGACCGCCCGCTCCCTGTTTCTTGGCAACGATGGACAGGACCAACCCAAGGATTGCGGGAATAGGGACGATGAAGGGGAACACCAACAAGCAGACTCCGGAGGCGATTCCGATAATCAGTCCTGCAATTCCAAGACCATAGCCAGGCCGGCTTTCGGGCGGAGTTGGTATGGGTGCGTACGGCATCGTCTGCGCTGGCATCGGGGGCGGCGGCTGCATCGCAGGCATGGGCTGCGGTGAAAACTGAGGGGGCTGGTATTCGCTCATGACCTTCCTAAACAGGTAGTCACAGTTCGTCTGTGAACGTGAAGTGATACATCTATTATATCGTGCCGCACTGGCGCTGCCTGATTGTCGTTGCGTATCTAAAATGGAGACCTAGATTCCTAATGGTGCTAGCAATGCGCTGAAGAACAGCAGGACCGCCACCAACCCAATGATAAAAAGAGACAATGAAATTGCCGAGCACACAATTCCTGCTACAGCTACACCGCTTGCACCCTGCTTGCGTGCGATGATCGACAAGATCAACCCAGTGCTGCTGAGGATTGGGCTAATCACGACCAGGACGATGAGGAAGACTAAGGAGGAGATACCCAGTATCATTCCCGTAATTCCGAGCCCCTCACCGGGAGGGGTTTGGCTCGGCATCGGGCGAGGCGGCGCGTACATCATGGGAACCACGACTGTTTGGGATTGAGGTGGCGGGAATACCGGTGGCGGCGGTTGCATTTCTGGGAAATGCTGCGCAGAAACCAGTGCGCGGCTGTGCTCAGGAAGACTGCCAGTCGGAAGCTGAAAGTACAGGTCAATGCCATCTGGCGGTGTGCCGAGATGCTGTGACTCTTGGTCTATGCTCATACGCTTCCTTCGGTAATGATCACGGTTCGACTGTGACCACTGCTAGCCATTTCTACTATATTACGAGCAGGTAGCGGACACCTACATGGGTGCTATTCCCCATCGCGGCGTAGGCGTGAATCGGAGGATTCTGGTGAAGATGAGGTAGGTTTATCTCGTGACTGAGATGCTGAAAATCGCCGTGCCCAACAAGGGTTCTCTGACTGAGGACGCTTCTGCGATGCTGCGAGCTGCGGGATACCATCAGCGCTGGGACCCGAAGGATCTGGTGCTGATCGATGAGGCGAATGGAATCGAGTTCTACTATCTGCGCCCACGCGACATCGCGGTGTATGTCGGTGAGGGGACTCTCGATATCGGCATCACCGGTCGGGATATGCTGCTCGACTCCTGTGCGAATTCGCGTGAGATTCTTGCCTTGGGCTTTGGTCGTACGCGATTCCGCTTCGCGCGTCCAGTGGGTTCGTCGGTGGAGACTGACAATCTTGAAGGCGTACGCATCGCCACCTCGTACCCAGGTCTGGTGCAGCGTTATTTGGATCAGAAGGGTGCCACGGCACGGCTCATTGAGTTGGATGGCGCGGTGGAATCTGCGATTCGGCTCGGTGTGGCTGATGTGATCGCCGATGTTGTTCAGACGGGTTCGACCCTGAAGAAGGCCGGGTTGGAGGTCTTTGGAGAGACCATGATGGAGTCTGAGGCGATTCTGATCAAGCGCGATGATGCTGAAACCCCGGTTGGGTTGGATCAGCTCGTACGCCGTTTGTCGGGAGTAATCGTGGCCCGTGACTATGTCATGGTCGATTTTGACGTACCTGACGATTGCTTGGCGGCGACCACAGCGCTGGCTCCAGGACTGGAAGGTCCCACGGTGTCTCCCCTTGCCAAGACCGGTTGGAGTGCAGTACGCACCCTCGTACCGCGCAAGGGCCACCAGGGACTCATGGATGCACTATGGGATGCCGGAGCGAGAGCTATTTTGGTAACCCAGCTCTCCGCCGCCCGTCTGTGATAGCACTGTCGCAGGTTGTGGCGTAGCTTGTGTGGGAGCCCTCGGATTGTGTATCGTAGACTCTTGCGCGCAAGCGCATGCGGACGTGGCTCAGCTGGTAGAGCATCACCTTGCCAAGGTGAGGGTCGCGGGTTCGAACCCCGTCGTCCGCTCGGAGAAGGTCCCGCAAGTCGTGACCCTCGTTGCCGGTGGAGTGGCCGAGAGGCGAGGCAGCGGCCTGCAAAGCCGTGTACACGGGTTCAAATCCCGTCTCCACCTCGACACAGCCCTGGGCGGCTGGCGCAGCGGTAGCGCGCTTCCCTGACACGGAAGAGGTCACTGGTTCGATCCCAGTGTCGCCC
>WQYJ01000197.1 GCA_009781325.1 Propionibacteriaceae bacterium
CAACATGATCGGAGACCACCACACGAGCGTGGATCAGTGAAACGAAGGGATCGTTCAGCGTCACATCAGCCCCAGGACTGCGCCCGATGGTATTTGGGCCTGAACGCAGTGGGTAGGCTCGCCCTTTGTCCGGACCTGACAGCACGTGGAGATGGGCGGCGGCAGCAGTGTGGGCATCAAGTGCAGATGCGGATGATGTTGCTTGCGTCACTCGGACTGTTCCGCCGGAGAGCAGCCCGGCGTCGGTCAGCAGTGACTTCGGCAGCAAGGTACGCTCGACCTGCCCTGACGAGGCCAGGGTTTGCAGTGTCAGAGCGTTGGAAGGGATCTCCATGGGTTTGCGCCCAGCTTGGAAAGCCAGGCTTCTCTGCATGGTTGCCGCGACATCACCAATGGTGGCTGTGGCATCTGTTGTGACCGCGATGTCACGTGGACCCTCATCAGTGACGAGGGTGAGTTTGATCTTCACCGACCACTCCTAACCGCTTTGTTAGAAACGCAGCGTTATTCATCTTAGTCAAAATGGCCACAGGTTTCCGACGGCATTCAGCGGTGCAGTGACCTTGTCAACTCCCCATGTGACGGCATCTACTCCGGTCTGTACAAGGCTGCGACCTGTGGTGGCTGCCCCACTAGCTCCTGGAACGGATACCTGGACCACCTTCGCAGGTTGCGCCCATTCGGGAAGACTGAGATTGACAGGGGGCAGGAAGAGCGGGCCTGGGTCGTTGACGAAGGGGAATGAGATTTTGGTGAACTCATCCTGAAGCGGCTTTCGAGTGTTGGCATTGTAGACATATCGCAAGCCATTCAAGGCTTCACCTACAGGAGGTGGTATTACAGCAGTGACAACGGACGTTGCCATTGATTTCGTGCTGGCCTTGAACTCTTCTTCGGTCAGGTCGTTCTGTTGGTATCGCACGAAATCAGTGGCGAAGGAGATAGTAGCCAGTGATAGAGAACCAACTGCAGCACCCTTGCCGAGGCCAACGACTATGGGGTCTGCAGTGAAAAACCCAACCGTGACAAGAACACTTCCCAGCATTCCAATCTCTTCGGACAGCGCCGAACTAGTGACACTTAATCCTTCCAGCATGGCTGACCAACCGGCTGAGCGCCGCTCGGAGTCACCTGACAAGAGTCCTTCCACTAGGGCTTGGGCCCCAGAATTGTACTCAAGTACACCTAACCCAGCCTTGGTGATCAGATAGGCTTCATAGGAACAGGTATTTCTGATTATGTTAACAACGGTGGAACCATAGTTCTCCCACCATGTGTCACCTGCGCCATCGCCGATGACTTGAACTTGAATGGCCCGCGCCGCCTCTTGGGCAGCCGTGGTGTAATCCCGCATAGCGGCATCAAACCTCTCCTTGGCTGCATCTCTTGCTAAGCGAGCAACCTTGAGATCAATCTGGGCTTGGTTGAGTTGGTTTTTGTATTTGAGAAGATCTCGTTGGTTACGTTCGATTGCTTGGGGAGTTGGGGCGGTACCGGAGCCTTGTTGATCACGCTCATACTTACGCCGTTGCCAGTCTGCCTGTGCGAATTTGTCGTCGTTGAACGCAATACTGGCCTGCGCGGTTTCGATAGCAGATTCAGCGCTTTGGGCTTCACCTTCAGCGAGGTCAACTTCGGGCTGTGTGCGTTCGAGAGCATCTGCGAAGGACTTTAGTTGAGTGGCAACGATGAAGTAGCGAGGACTCACCCGCGTTAAAGACACATCGGCCAGCCAGGCTTGGTTGATTACTGCGTCAACGGCCTTGGACACCATGTCAGTCTCGAAATCCCTGGTGATGATCACCTCTAGGTTCTCCCGAGTGCGGGTCAGCTCGTCATAGATGAGCTGGTAATGCTCACCTGCTTCGCGCACCATGACGGCATCTCCGGGAATAGGATCCGATGTGCAGAGGACCTTCCAATTGGTTCGTCGATTCATGATGCACCTCCTTCATAAGGTGTTGCTAGTGGGTGGATTGTGTGTTAAGCGATGCCCCTAAGGCTTGTCAGGTGGCGCTGGTAATCCTGGCCACCAGATACCTGGGTCAGGCACATAGTGTTCTTTAGGTAGCTGGGCAGGGACAAACGGATCCTCTGGATTCTCAGGCCACGAAGGCCATCCACGCTCATTGGGATCGCGAGGTGCCGGGGGAGAACATGCATTGTCTCCACCAACTTTCCTTGCCATCTCCTCGTCCATCTCTAGGAACCCGTTGCCCATCTCTGTGACTTTTTTCCCAAGGTTGTCGATGCTGGTCTTCAGAGAGGCTCTCTTGTCGTCCCAGTTGTCCGCGAATGCTCGGATAGCCTGGGCCAATTCAACGTGACCGACATGGCTTGCTGCATCTTTGGCCCTATTCCCTGCTTCTCCAAATTCCGCGGAGATCCTAACTAAGCTGTTACCGGCGTTGATGAGGGTATAGGCATCAACATACAGTTTTCCGCAATCCATCTCTGTCCTTTCTCTTACTCGATTACAGTGGCTCTAAAGCCTGCGATCATAGCGTCGAACATCGGTATCCACGAGTCTCGGCCTTGAATGTTGGGGCTAGTGAAGACTGTCTGAACAAGTCCAAAATCCTTGACTATCTGCATATAGGTCACCAGGAGTTGTGGAACTCTGGCTCTATCCTCGTCGGTCTGGTCGGATTCTGAGGTAACTGCTTCTTTTCGATAAGCGATGACATCAGAGCGTGGAACCTTCTCCCAAGCAGCACTGGTTGACTTCGTCTCTTGTTGCTCGTGCCCATCACCAACGAAGTCGTTCAGGACAGTGGCTGGGTCAATCTGCGGAGGCAGTGACAGAAAGCCGCTGAGGTCATAACATGTCATCGTTGCTGTTACGGGTTTGTTATTGATGCTCGCTAGATGAATTGCCATGACTACACCACCAAAGACAGTGGCCACTTCTGCAGTCGCAGTGAGCTCTTGTTTGAGTTGTTGGCGCAGTTCTTCGGCATCATCGATCGCCGCACACTGTTGGTCAACCAGACGGTTGATACTTGCGCTACGTTCCTGTTCATCGACCAGTGGAATCCTCCACCAATCATCAGGGACCAAGAATGAAAAACGGCGATCCATGGTAGTTCCTTGTCTAAGTGTCCGATGTAATTATGTGCAGAGATGAAGCCATTGCTGTGACATTGTTCACGAAATCCTGAACAAGGCTGAAAGAGGGGTTTGTAACCTCAAGGATGACCCGGTCTTTTGTCTGTGTAGGAAAGTAAACAGCGCGGGCTCGCAAATATGGTCGGCACCCATCCCCATCTGCTCGTGACTCGATAGTCAGAATAGCTTCAGTGTCGTCAACAAAGATGGTTGTCATTTGCCGCGAGTACATGACTCCAGTGGAATCAAGGTATCCATCATTGACCATCCGCTCATATCGGCGAGCTGACCGGTACTCTTCTTCACTAGGCGCTTGGCGTACTCCAGCCCACCATAGGGCAGCAAAGTGTCCACCGAATTCCTCCGGTGCCCACACCCCACCAATGGTTGCCCCTGCCTCATCGAGTCGTTCGTCGAGTTGGGTGATGGAGGTGTGGGCGTCGGTAAGAAGGTCGGGGGAGTCAGCGAAGCGCTGCGCTATCGCATCGAGCCCAGACAGCGGGGAACCAACGGGCCAGGATATCCAGTCCTCGCCCGTTGTCCCGTTGATGTTGATGATGGTGGACATGATGTAGCTATTAGGACAAGAAGATTTGGTTCGCGAGCGAAGAGTCGGTTGCCTGCATCTCCTGTGTGGCTGTCTTGAGGAATTGTGATAGGCCATTGAGAGATTCAATCGTTTTAGTTGCCGAGTTGGTGAAATCAGCGTAGGTTTCAGCGAACTTCACTGATGCCTTTTCTGTGACGAAACCGCTGGAAACAAGGTTATCAATAAAGGTCTTGAGCTCCTGAAGCTTAGTATTAATCTCTTGCCGTCCATTTTCTAGCTTGAGAGAAGCA
>WQYJ01000198.1 GCA_009781325.1 Propionibacteriaceae bacterium
CCAGTCGGATTCGAACCGACACTTGATCGATTTTAAGTCGATTGCCTCTGCCGTTGGGCTATGGGGGCGGTGTCACTCATACTCTCATAAGTTTGAGCGCGGCACCATCTAGGATATCGGTCTCTCGTACGATCATGGGAACTGTCGCCCTTCGCGAGATTTCCGAACAGATCAAGGCGCCGGCGCAGATCACTTCTGCTCTCATGGGATGCATGTACGGGTACTCGCTGATGATTTGGGTGATTGTGCTTGTCAGAAGGTGGGTGGAGAGGGTTTCGATGGTGGTTGTGTCGACTATGGCGTTGTGTACCTGGGTGGGGTCATAGACGCTGAGTCCTAGGCGCATGGCAGCCAGGGAGGTGGCTGTGCCTGCTACTCCGATATAGCTGGTGATGCCTTCTAGAGGTACGCCGTCGCTGGCTAGGAGGTTGCTGATGTATGTCCTGGCTGCTTGAATCTCATCAGCGGTGGGGGGATCAGAATGGAGGAAGCGTTCGCGTACTCTGACTGCTCCGATGTCTAGGGAGACTTGCCTGCTGACCTGACCTGAGTTTGTACCCCGGATCAATTCTGTGGAGCCGCCGCCGATGTCGACTACTAGTACGTCGCCGCTGGGTAGGGGGCCGCCTGAGAGGGCTCCTAGGAAGCTTAGTTCGGCTTCTTCGGTTCCTGCGATGACATCGGGGTAAATGCCGAGTCTGGAGTAGATTCCTTCGAAGAATTCTTCGCGGTTGGAGACATCTCTTGCGGCTGAGGTGGCTACGAATCTTACCTTGTCGACGTTTGCTTCAGTGATGATTTGGGCGTACTCCTCGACTGCTGCGAAGGTACGGGTTAGGGCTTCTGTGGTGAAGCGGCCATTGGCGTCTACGCCTTCGCCTAGGCGGGCGTATCTGAGTTCTCGTCTTGCGGTGGTTAGGCTTGATGCGGTGGCGTCGGCTATTAGTAGGCGGACTGTGTTGGTGCCGCAGTCTATGATGGCTACTTTTGCGGTTTTGTTGGGGTTGGGTCCATAGTCGGCTGCCGGGGGTCCTGCCTTTGGCAGGATGACCGGGGCGGTGCTTTCGTTGCGGTCATCCTGCGCGGAACGTAGTGGAGATGCAGGATCCCGTGAGATTACCGAGGACTGTTGCCTGGTTGTTTCTAGGCACGGGTGGTGCCAGAACTCGCCAATCTGGGCCAATGCTTCATCACCTAAAGGGTTTACTCCGGAGCCTTTTGCTAGCGAGTGGCCTGCTAGGGCGTGGAGGCATTTGACTCGCTCAGGCATACCGCCAGCGGACACTCCGGCGATTTCGGGTACGTCAACACCCAACTGCTGCGCTAACTGATCTCGGTCAGCAAGGTAGGACTCGTGGGCACGGGCATACGCGGCAGCCAAGTCAGGATCAGTACGCAGACGCTCAGCCATATCGGCCATGACACCCGAGCCCTCCAAGGTCGATAAGGCCTTCACAGCATTAGGGCACGTCAGATAATAGGTCGTCGGGAAAGGTGTCCCATCACTCAGCCTGGGGGCTGTCTGCACCACGCCGGGCTGTCCACAGGGGCAGCGCCATGCCACACCGAGCGCCCCTCGTGGAACTCGCCCAAGCTGAGCTTCAACTATTACCTCGTCACCAGGGTCCAAGCATGACTGCACCGATGGAGGACCATCACCAGAATCATTCACCGAGGGGACTCTTGTCCGTCAGGCCCGATGACGACAGGCTCGTCTGACTGGGGTTCGGGTACGGGACGGTCAGCAGCCTCCAGACTGATCCACAGAGCCTCGTACCACACCATCACCGGAGTCTCATCGACATATTCAAGGTCGACGGTCCCACCGATGACGTTGCCATTCTCATCGACAACACGGTACCCCGTCTCACCGGGCATCACCCATCCAAGACGATCGCGCGCCTGAGCCCGTACATAAGCAGGGTCCTGCCAGCGCATCAACTCATCTTGGAGCCTAGAGATCTCATCCTGACTAGCGGCGATGTCTGTCTTCGCCTGGGCAATATCCCTGAGTTGTCCCAGATAAACCGAATAGCTGGACACAAAGGAGATCACCAGTACGGCGAATACCGCGACCACGGCAAAAATCCGATAGGTCGCCCCGGTCAGGGAAGAAATCACACGACTGCGAGCTTGTGCATGAGCCGCTGCAGAAGCTGCAGAGGACAGCGGACCTGACTCATCGGTCACGGCCCCGCGCCCGCGCGGCCCACGCTTAGCTCCGGGTTTGTTGGCATCCCGGCTCGGTGAATGATGTGGAGGCTTACCTGGCATTTAGGCGGTGAACCTCGGGAAGGCAGCGGCACCAGCATAGGAGGCAGCATCGTCGAGGTCCTCTTCAATGCGCAGCAACTGGTTGTATTTCGCGACGCGCTCGGAACGAGCCGGAGCACCGGTCTTGATCTGCCCGCAGTTCACGGCCACAGCAAGATCAGCGATCGTGGTGTCTTCGGTCTCACCAGAGCGATGGCTCATCATGCAGCGATAGCCATTGCGGTGAGCCAGATCGACAGCATCCAGAGTCTCGGAGAGAGAACCAATCTGGTTCACCTTCACCAGAAGTGCATTGGCCGCACCTTCCTTGATGCCGCGAGCCAAACGCTTCGGGTTGGTCACGAACAGATCATCGCCGACAATCTGAATCTTGTCACCCAGGACCTTGGTCATCTGGATCCAGCCATCCCAGTCTTCTTCATTCAGTGGATCCTCGATGGAGACCAGCGGATAGGCATCTACCCACGCGGTATACATCGCAATCAGATCCTGCGCAGTGAGCTTGTCGCCGTTCTTGAATTCGTAGACGTTTTCTTCCTCGTTGTAGAACTCAGTTGCTGCCACATCGAGTGCGAGTGCGACATCCTTACCAGGTGTCAGGCCGACCGCCGTGATAGCTTCCATAATCAAGTCGAGAGCTTCGGAGTTGGAAGCGAGATTCGGAGCAAAACCACCCTCATCACCCAAGCCAGTCGACAGTTTACGGGCCTTGAGCACAGCCTTGAGTCCGTGGTAAACCCGAGCGCCCCATTCGAGGGCTTCGGAGAAGCTTGATGCCCCGATGGGAGCAATCATGAACTCCTGGACATCGACATTGGAATCAGCATGTGAACCACCATTAAGGATGTTCATCATCGGAACCGGCAGAACATAAGCATTGGGGCCGCCGACATAGCGGTAGAGCGGCAGTTCGGCAGCTTCAGCGGCAGCCGCTGCCACGGCGAGGGACACACCCAGGATCGCATTAGCACCCAGGTTTGCCTTGTTGTCCGTACCGTCGAGATCAAGCATGGTCTCATCAATGAGACGTTGTTCCGAGGCTTCGAATCCCAGTAGTTCGGGACCAATCTTCTCGACCACGTTCTCAACAGCCTTGAGCACACCCTTGCCGGAATAGCGCGACTTGTCTCCATCACGCAGTTCTACGGCTTCGAAGGCGCCAGTCGATGCGCCTGAGGGTACGCCTGCACGGCCCTGTGAACCGTCGTCCAGTACGACCTGTACCTCTAAAGTTGGGTTCCCGCGAGAGTCGAGGATCTCACGAGCTTCGATGTAATCAATTGTTGCCACAGTTGGGCCACCTTTCCACAGTTTTCATCGTTAATAAGCCTACAGGTTCACGAGGTTGTTTTTCTGCTGGGATTTTTCCGTTATCTCTCACGTAAGCGCAGATTCATCACGGATCTGCTTGTGGTGCTGGACGACCTCGGTCATGATGAAGGTCACAACCTTCTCAGCAAATTCGGGATCCAGTTCAGACTCCTGTGCCAGAATCCTCAACCGGCGTACTTGTTCGGCTTCTCGCGCCGGGTCAGCAGGAGGCAAATCCAACTCAGCCTTGATCTTGCCCACGTGTTTGGTGATCTTGAATCGCTCAGCCAGCAAGTGGATCAAGGCGGCATCCAAGTTGTCAATGGACCGC
>WQYJ01000199.1 GCA_009781325.1 Propionibacteriaceae bacterium
AGATGGCCATGATCTTCATGGGGTGGCTCTCGGTGGAGACCTCCATGGGACAGATGACCTTCGATCGTCTGGTGAAGATCTCACCTACGGTGCGCTACACCCGTACCCGCGATGAGTTCCGGCAGATTTCAGGTCTGTCCCATAACGAATCTCCGCTTGTCAACGGGGGCTATGTCTACGACGCAGACTTGATCGAGATGCTACCGATCATCTATCCGTCGGTTGTGGTGACCCGGGTCGATGTTCTCACAGAACTCGATCGGCTTGATCCGCCTTCCCTCGATGACCGCCCGGTCACGATGAGCCTGGAGGATCGAGCGACGGCAACCCTGGAGGCCAGGGAATGCCAGGCTGTGGTGCGCATCATTGACCGGGAAGATATTCCGGCTCTCTATGTTGCTGATCCCGAAGTGTTCCGCCATATTGATCGAGGGCGTGCGGCGGCAGCCTCCGAGGGACTGTGGGCGCAGATTCTGGCACAAAGTGATGCTTTCGCCCTGTCACTGTCTGCTCATGCAGAGTCTGGCTTCTCAGCTCGACTGTGCCTGAATTGGGCTAATCCTCTTATACGTTCTTTAGCCCAACTGCAGGACAAGGCGGTCTTTGACCGCTATGTTCAGTTGCTCTATGTCCAATCCCAGCTAGCGGGAAGTTTCCCGTTGTCACAGGCAGATCGTAAGCTGATGACGACCGCATTATCGGATCTGATGCAGTTACTCACACACACCACAGGAGGTACCCATGGCGGGTAAAGGAGAAACACGCAAGCGTATCAAGGAGCTCATCGAGCAAATCGATGAAACGTACTTTGGCGACGAAGAAAGAGCGATGATTGACCAGGCTTTGGCGCTGTGCCGTGAGATTGGTGACGAGGAACTGGAGTATCGAGTACGCATCAGGCTCACCACCTCTGCCGGGCGTACTGGTGACAACGATGCTCTGCTGTCGTCTTTCGCGTGGTGTTTGGCTAAGCATGATGCAGATCCGCGGAAGTTCCCCAATGACATCGGTGATGACATGGCCGACCTGATGTGGCAGTTCAAGTGGATCGTGGGAACCTTGGACGCTTCTCCGATCTTCTCACTGGCTCAGAGCGAGGCCGTTCTTGATGACATGGAAGCTCATTATCGGCGTGAGGGCCTGGGGCTTTCCGGGGTTCTCAATGCACGATTCGGGCATGCCTGGGCTACCGGGGATATGCTCAAGGCGAAGGAACTGCGTACTCAGTTGATGGCTGAAGCTCGGGATGATCACTCACACTGCGATGCCTGCAGCCGAAGTGAGTTTGCTGATTTTGCCCTGGAAATAGATGAAGACGAGTTAGCGCTCAAGCTCGTTGACGAGATCATTGAGGGAGGCTTCTCCTGCGGTTCGGAACCAGAACGGGCTCTGTCACGTACCTTAGTTGCGCGTCTGAGGGCAGGGCAGATGGAGGAAGCCAGAGAAGCCCACATGCGCTCCTACCGTCTGGCAAGGCGAAACCCGGACAACATCAACATCGTTGCCGACAACATTCTCTTTTGTGCGATCACTGGAAATGAAGCCCGTGGATTGGCGATGGTCGAGCGCCATCTGCCGTGGATTGCCCATGATTCTCTGAACGAGGGCGGGCAGCGAAACATGCTGAGAGCTATCGGAGTGACTCTCGAAGCAGTGAAGCGCGCAGGTCACGGCGACCAGATCGTACGAGGAGCTGATTCTCCTGCGCTGGAACGGTTCTTCGGTGCCCATGACGGGCCATGGACGGTGGCGGACCTGGTTGTGGCTGTCGATGCAGCCACTGACCGGCTGGCGGCAGCCTTCGATGCACGCAATGGGAACGCCTATGTGTCCTCGCTTATTGCTAAGAGCAGGGCTTTGCTGGATGAATCCTATGATCTGCCGATTATCACCGAGGTCTTCCTCCCGCCTGCACCAGCGAGCTTCCAGCCCTCAACCCCAGCAGATTATCTGGAGTTGGCAGAGCTCTACAGTTATGCGGGGGTTCCCGAAGCTGCGGTCACAGCAGCGACTGCTGTGCTGGATGGCGGGGATCCCACACAGCGAGCCAGAGCTCTTCAGTTCCTGATCTGGGCGTGGATCGAACTAGGAAATCTTGATGAGGCTACCGAGCTTCTGCCGGCGAGATTCCAGGCTCTTGCTGAGGAGGGCCGTACTGACCAAGCGGAGGTTGAAGGAAGACTAGGTCTGACGATGTTTGGCCGCAATAGCCCAGAATCTGAAGCGGCTCTGCGGGCTGAAATGGTACGGCTGATGCCCACGCTGGGCGAGGTGCTTGCTGATGTGGAGCTGACCCTTGCATCGGTTTTGAGCGCCAAGGAAGACCCCAGTGATCAACCAGAGATCATGGCGCTGCTCAACAATGCTGTTGCCCATTCTCAGACTCGCCCGAGTTTGCATGTCTCAGCGTTGCGCTGGATCATGATCACCCATGCTCAGCAGGGCCGCCTGGATGAGGCTATCCAGATGGCTGAGCACATCCTGACCCAGGAGATTTCTGAAGGTGGTCGGGCATCGGTGCTGGTGACCCGAGCCCGCATTTTGGGAGGCATGGAGAAGTTCGACCAAGGGGCTGCCGATGCTGATGAGGCATCAAAGACCTATGCTGCGTACGGAATGACCGAGGCGGTGATCACCTCCACGATGCTGGCAAGCGCACTGCTGCATGATGGTGAGCGTTATGACGAGGAGCTGTCGCGGTTGCGGTATGCACTTCGTTTGGCTGAGCAGATGGAGCGGCCAACCACAGGTATCCGGTTCCGCCTTGGGACTGCCCTGTTGTCCACCGGTCATCACCAGGAAGCTATTGAGATCCTCTGGGAGGTACTGGGGGATGAGGAGGAATTGGAAGCAAGCCCCAGCGATTTGGGGGAGACCTGTCATGCCTTAGCTCAGGCTTTCGAAGCTGATGAAAGGTATGCCAATGCCGTGGCTATGTACAAGCAGGCTGCTGAGCACTGCGAAGAAGCTGACGAGCCTGTCAATGCTGCCGAACTTTTACGCCGTGCAGCCAATATCCTGCGAGGATTCGAAGTCTATGACGACTCGCTGGAGTTCCTGGCTAGAGCATGGGACTTGCTGCAGGGCCAAGAGGTGCCTGCCCTAGAGGTCGAGGTACTGGAAGCGTGGGCTTATACAAAAGCCGGTGTCAAGAATGCGTCGGCAGTGGAGGATATCGACAAAGCCATCGCAATGATTGTTGAGGCTCCCGAGGGTCCATTCACCTGGAAGATAGGTGACCTGACAGATTCCAAAGCCAGAGTCATGGTCAGCTTGGAGCACCACCAAGAAGCTGTCGCCCTGTTCCTCCAAGCAGCCGACCTCTATGCCCAGGCCGAGGACATCAACTCCGCAGCCAGAGCCGAGCACTTCGCCGCCCAAACCCTAGCCGGCCCCCTCACCCAAGGAAAAGAAGCCATCCCCCTCTGGCGAGCAGCCCTCAACCGCCTCGACACAGCCGAAATCGAGATAGACCCCTCCCTGCGCAACTCCATTCTCGTGAAGCTAGCCGAAGGCCTCGAAGAGCAAGGCGATCAAACCGAAGCCGCCTCAGTACGCGCCCTGATCACTGAGTGACGGACGCGACCAAGCGGACACCGACCCCCGGCAGCCGACGTAGGGTCCGTGGTAAAGCTTGTCTTTTAAGTCCATACACCCACCCCCGGTCATCCTGCCGCCAGGCAGGACCCCCGGCAGCCGACGTAGGGACTGAGGTAAAGAAAACTCGCTCAACTCCACACCCAACCCCCCGGTCATCCCGCCAAAGGCGGGACCCCCGGCAGCCGTCGTAGGAACTGAGGTAAAGAAAACTCGCTCAACTCCACA
The DNA here is from genome assembly GCA_009781325.1 of Propionibacteriaceae bacterium. Classification (GTDB taxonomy): domain Bacteria; phylum Actinomycetota; class Actinomycetes; order Propionibacteriales; family Propionibacteriaceae; genus WQYJ01. The sequence goes on from WQYJ01000199.1 coordinate 3,826, forward strand.
CCCAACCCCCCGGTCATCCCGCCAAAGGCGGGACCCCCGGCAG
>WQYJ01000200.1 GCA_009781325.1 Propionibacteriaceae bacterium
CTGGGCGGCTGGCGCAGCGGTAGCGCGCTTCCCTGACACGGAAGAGGTCACTGGTTCGATCCCAGTGTCGCCCACCAACCCGCAAGGGGCGTATGGCGCAGCGGTAGCGCGCTTCGTTCACACCGAAGAGGTCACTGGTTCGATCCCAGTTACGCCCACCATAGTTGACAAGGGAATACGCACTATTTTCCACACCCATTGGCGATAATCTGCCTATCTGTTGGCAAAGCAAATGCACTCACCCACCGCAAACAGATAGTGCCAGCGGGCCTGTTCATTCTGGCACTAGTGACTTCGCGTACGTTTACCTGGCAAACATGCCAGGTAAACGTACGCATAGTCGTTGGTTTTCAGCCAGACGAGTGGAACCTGTGAAAGGCAGGTGACAGTCTAGGCCAAGATCTTTCAGCAGTGCCGAAAGATTCTCCCCCACCCACGGTAGAGGTATAACATGGTGGCGAGTTCGCTGAGCTAATCGCCGTCACCGAACTAGCACGAAGACGTACCACGGGGCCAGGCCCCTCGGCACGTTTTCCGGAAAAGTACAGGATGAGTACATGAATACAATCCAGATCATCACACTGGTGCTGCTGGGCGTTTTTTACGTGGCGTACTTCACGAAAGCCCTAGTCCTACAGCGGCGCGGAATCTGCGTCAACCTACTTGGAGAGGGGAAAAAGCCACCCCAAGCACTTGTTGTTGAGAGGCTTCTCCGTGTCGCAACTGCAATTGGTGCTGTGATTCAATGTGTGAGTACGGGGTTTCCTCACCTATTGTGGTCGCTTGACCCCAAGCTGCCGCTTGAAATAACCGGACTTGTTCTAATGGCGATCGGGATCTTGGTCTTCATCCTGGCTATGGTAGTGATGCGGGACAATTGGCGGGCTGGCTTCACCGAAGACCAAAACACCTCCCTGATCACAACCGGAATCTACCGGTTCAGCCGCAATCCTGCCTTCATCGGATTCGACTTGCTCTACATTGGTTGCGCGGCGGCCTTCCCGAACATCCTCAACCTCTTGTGGGCCCTTGGTTGCATAGCCCTCTTCCACATTCAAATCCTTGGAGAGGAGAAATACTGCACAGAAGCCTTCGGCCGGGAATACATCGATTATTGCACCCGAGTGCGCCGCTATTTCTAGAGCATCTGCATGAATCAGAATCTTGGTAACTGGGGGTTCGGTAGTAACCGTTGGACTACTCGGGTCGCTCTTGGCTTGGAAGCTCTATTAGCTACTGCACCCACGACTCAAGAGTGCTCACCGAGTAACGATATGACTTCGTAATGACCACAACACTCCAGGCAAAGGTGGTTTCGGTTGGTGCGTCAACTGTTGTGACCAGCCAGATCTCATTGTCGACTTGGAATAACTCGTATGGTCTTGCAGGGCCCACGCTGGCAACCGCCAACCTCTGGATGCTGGAGATCCCTTCCAACGAAGGCGCAGTGGCGGAAAAGAAACTCATATGTTCAGCAAATTCATCGATTGTCATGGAAGTCTGCTCCCATGTGAGGGAATATGCCCACGCTTCTTTGGATTCTGGATCCCCAACTAGCAGTGAGTCCTGTGTGAGTGCAAAGGCACGCGTCATCGCCGGGTCAAACAAGGACGAGCTCAAAGGGCTCAAGTAGAGGGATCGTTGAGGGGAATAACTACCTACCAATTCCTGGTCGGCCTTCGTCATCAGCATCCCCGCTACCATGATTGCAGCGAGCAGACACGCTGCTGCAATACTGAGAAATCTTGCCAACTTAGTCATAGCAAATCGTCTCCTCTCAGGTTGCGAGCACTCTCCCTACGGCTCTGCGCAACCCTTTAGCTGTAGGTCCAGAATACAGGACTTCCCGGCTGACAGAAGGAAGAATGAGGGCATCGGTGTTGGTGGGCGTGCCATGAACACTCCATGGGGCCAGGCCCCTTGGCGCGTTGGGCCAGGCCCCTTGGCACGTTTTCATAGGTTGGCGTACCCATGTTGAGTGCTTGTCATAGGGCTTGCCCAATGCGTCTTGGTGGTCAGCATGGAATCATGTGCAGTATTGACTTATGCGCAGTTTCTGCATATAATCAATATATGAACGCGACGCAATGGAACAAAAGTGCACAAGTTGCACATGAGGCGACGGAACGAGCCGCATCGACTGCCGATCCCTCGCTGGCGATCGCCGACCTTGCCGAGGCAAGTCGAGCGATTGAGGGCGCCCTCCAAGAAGCGATGGCAGCAGCAGTGTTAGCCGGGGTGAGCATGCGGAAAGTCGCAGAGATCGCGGGGATGGCCCCGAACTCTGTGCCGTCACGCCTAGCCCGAAGCACGCCTCTATCCGGTTATACCAGCGGTGGCACCGTCACGGCTGACATGATAGCTGTAGCCCGTCATGATGCTGCAACCGGTCGCGGACCAATGACGTTTACCCCACGACGAAAGGACTAGCCATGACCAACCCCAACCTTACTCACATTGAGTTCATCCTCGACCGCTCTGGTTCGATGTCATCCATCAAGGAAGACATCGAGGGTGGTTTCAACACCTTCATCACCGACCAGCAATCACAGCCTGGCCAGTGTACGGTCAGCCTGGCACAGTTCGATGATGTGTACGAGCCAGTGTTCACTGCCATAGAAATCAAAGATGTCCACAAGCTCAAGCTCCAGCCACGTGGTTCCACGTCCTTGCTCGATGCAGTTGGGCGCAGCATCACATTGCTGGGCGAGCGGTTGGCTGCCATGCCTGAGGATGAGCGACCTCATCGTGTGATCGTTGCAATTATGACTGATGGCATGGAGAACTCGTCCAAGGAGTACACCCATGCGGTGATCAAGCAGATGATCATCCAGCAAGAGAAGGTCTTCAGTTGGGAGTTCCTCTACATGGGCGCGGACCAAGATGCCATCGAGGTTGGCGCCAGCATCGGAATCCGAGCTGACCGGTCGCTGACCTATCATCGTGGACGAGCTCAAGAAGCGTACGCCGCGAGTTCGCGGTTGACCAGTGCCCTCAGATCGGCTCCCGCAGGGATGAACGTTGATGGGTTAGGTTTTGAGGAACAGGATCGGATGGCAACTAGATAGTCGCTATGCCAGAGAGCATCAACTGAAGGGGGCCTGTGCCATGGGGCCAGGAGGCTGTTGCATGAATCATGTTTCATGCAACAGCCTCCAGGCCCCCTTGGCATGTTTCTTGTGGTCGGTTACTTGGTCCAGACTGGTTCATCGATGAAGGTACGCGACCCAGCCGTCACTTTGATGGCTGTAGGATCTGTGACCCAACACCCGACATCGAAACTCATCTGCTGTCCCGGTTCCAAGTTCCCCTCGTGCCAACTCACACCATTAACTTCGTCCACAATGGTGGCCCCCGTCCCAGGAGTGCATAGAAGGGCGAAGGTGTCTGACAGCCAGACCTTGTCAGAATTGTTGTACACCTCGATGGTCATCCTCACTGCATGTCCATCACCGAAGAGGTCTTGAATCTCGGGAGATGGAGTGAACTCAACCGGAGACTGGACAGTGGTCCGAATTCCATCAACATCCTCACAGGTCTCCCCAAACATCAACTGAGCATGGTCACAGGAAGGAGCATTCGATGGAGGTGGCACATCATTGCCCGGCACGGTTTCACTAGGAGACCCCGAGGTCGTGTTTCCGGGGTTGTCATCCGAAATCTCGGGTGAACTGCATCCACCAAGAATAAGGACAGCACCGGCAATAAGTGCGACTGCAAAGGGTGTAAGAGATATTTTCACCATATCGACTTTACTCTTCGATCCCACCACACGGTCTTGTCATTCCCGCATTCTGACATACGTAGGAACCGTGCAGACGGTCCAACGTGCCATGGGGCC
>WQYJ01000201.1 GCA_009781325.1 Propionibacteriaceae bacterium
ACCTGGGGGGACAAGTCAAGCGACCCCCACTACGCCTGCCCAGCATGCTCCACAAGCGCCTCAACCACCCGAATCTGCCCCTTCAACCTCAAAACCTCAGCCAGAAGCTGCTCATGCACCATCGCACCTGAATCAGCAGCAGCATCAATGATCTCCTTCTCATCCTCCTTATCCTGCTGATGAAGAGAATCAACCACAATCCCCAGAATCACATTAATCAAAATAAACGCTGCAATAAGCATAAACAGAACAAAATAAACCCAAGCCCAGGCATGCGCCTCAGTAAGCGGATGCACAATCGACGGCCATGAATCCAAGGTAGTCAACTGGAACAAAGTAGCAAAAGCGAGCCCAAGCGTACCAAATCTCTCCGGACTTTCAGGACGAAATAGGTGAATCCCAACGATGGCAAAAACATAGTAGACAATCACCATCAGCAACACCGTCCAACCAATCGAGGGCAGCGACCGCAAAACAGAAGACACGATCTTACGCAGCGGCTTCAAACCAGTAACAAGGCGCAGCACCCTCAGCACCCTAAATACTCGCAGGATTCGCAACCCCGAGAACACTCCCCCAGCAGGCACAAGCGAGAGGATCACAATAATAAAGTCAAAGACATTCCACCCAGATCGGAAATACTTCAGGTGATAAGCAAACAGCTTCAAACACATCTCAGCGACATAAATACCAATAAAGATAAAGTTCAAAAGCTCCAAGGTGACTGCATAGTTCGCCATAATAAGCTCAGAAGTCTCCAACCCCAACACCACAGTATTCAGCAGAATCACCACCAAAATGACCCGCTCAAAAACCTTCCACTCCACCAACTGCGTAACCTTGCTCCGCATAACACTCTCCTTTGAATGACCGAGCCCAGAAAAACAATACTAGTCTCCCACTACAGAAAACATGACAGTGAGGAGGATCCCGCCCGACAAGGCAAGCGGCTCCCCCCACGGTCATCCTGCCCCCAGGCAGGACCCCCGGCAGCCGACGTAGGGTCTATGGCCAAGTCCTTACCCAAGTCCATACCTCACCCCCACGGTCATCCTGCCGCCAGGCAGGACCCCCGGCAGCCGACGTAGGGTCTGGGTGTAGGCCTTTACCCAAGTCCATACATTAGCCGCCGGGGGTCCTGCCTGGCGGCAGGATGACCGGGGGGCCGCCCCGGGGTCACATTTAGAGATACTTCTTAGCCAGCTTGACAGCGGAATCGGGGTAGTGACCTCCAAAAAGGACTGCGTGGATGAGGAGCGGATAGATCTGGTGGAGGCTGATGAGATCCCGCCAATTGGCGGGAAGGTGGGCAGAACTACGCTCGTACGCTTCCAAGATCACCTGGAGATGGGGAGCGCCGAAGAGCGACAGCATCGCTAGATCGGAAATCCTATGACCTCCGTGGGCCGATGGGTCGATCAGAGTGACTCCGTTTTCGGTGAAGAGTACGTTCCCCGACCAAAGATCGCCATGGAGTCTTGCCGGGGACGCATCATCATCGAAGACCCCAGCGTCCAATCTGGCTGCCACCGCCTCGATCACTGTCATTCCGTCCCTGCCCAGTTGAGCTGGGTTAGCGTACGCGAGGATCCGCTGAGCCGCAAAGAAACTCCCCCATCTTGGCATCGGTTCCGTAGACATCTTGAGATCTGAAATAAAGGACTGCCCAGAAAACCCCGCCGGTGCACACCCAAAAGCATCTGCCCCTCCATCATGAGTCATAACCAGAGCCTCCCCGAACGCCTGAGCTGCGTGTTTCGTAGGAGGGATAGTTCGCAATCGCTCTAGGACAATGGTGTGCTCACTGTGTTCAATCACATCCACCACCGCAACTCCCCCAGCCGCCTTCAACCACCGTAACCCAGCCGCCTCAGCAGTGAACATCCCAGCAGGCGCATCCCTTCGATGCTTAGTCCATGTAGTTGCCTGCTTCGAGTCGTTCACAAAGAATTAGTCTACTAACGTGAGGTACGTCCGGAAGGGATTCGTGATCCGCACTCCTCTTATGACTGCGCCATCATTGAGGTCTTCGGTCAGCAGTGTCGTACAACCACTCACCACCGCAGCTTCGAGAATAAGGGAATCCCAATAGGACAACTGGAATCGAATGGAGGTGTCGATTGCGGACGAAACCAGTGGCGCAGTAATCGGAGTGGTGGGGAGATTTGTCAGTTCTTGAATTGCCTGCTGTGCAATGTCACTTGGCAGCTTGTTTGTCAGTTTTCGTGTCAGTGTGACATAGAGTTCACCTAAGACTTGAGTGCTGGTTATGAAGTTACCTTCAGCAAGAAGGCTCTGAGCAATATCTCGCTTATTGGGTGTCGAATCGTCAAATGCGTAGACCAAGATATTTGTGTCGATGAAAGTATCAACGCTCATAGAGATCGTCCCTAACCCATGTTCGATCGTTGAAACCGCCGCCTGAAGGAACACTATTCACTACTTCGAGAAAACGTGCCATCGCTTGTCGGCGTCTTTCGGTATCGCAGTGATTTGCATAGGCAATAAGAAAGTCACGGACCTCAGCATTCACAGTCGTATCCTCTTGAACTGCCCGAATTCGTGCTCTCCGGAGCACACTTTCATCTATGGCCAACGTAAGATTCGTCATGTGTATCAGTGTAACACGTATTATGTGTAACATGACAGGGGGATTTTGTGATAGGGGAGACGAAACCCCGGTCATCCTGCCGCCAGGCAGGACCCCCGGCAGCCAACGTAGGGTCTGTGGATAGGTCTTTCCCCAAGTCCATACACTGGCCGCCGGGGATCCTGCCTGGCGGCAGGATGACCGGGGGTTGACTTAGGGTCTGTGGGTGGATCTTTACCCAAGTCCATACTTTAGCTGCCGGGGGTCGGGTGTGTTGGGTCTCTCTGTTACGTCGTCCCTTTGTCACGTCGTCGTCCCATGGCCCGAAGGGCCCAGAGGATGGCTATGATGTCGACTACTTCTTGGAGCCAGGCACCGGCTACTGCGGGTAGTACGCCGGTGGTGGCCACCAGCATGAGTCCTACCGAGACTATGATGCCGATCCAGATGCTCTGGAGGGCTACGTTGACCGTATGACGCCCGATATCGAGGACTTCGGCTACCCGTGAGATTTCATCGGGAAGGATCACCACATCTGCTGACTCAGTTGCTGCGGTGGAGCCTCTTGCTGCCATGGCGATACCGACATCAGCAGCCGCCAAGACTGGCGCATCGTTCACGCCGTCACCTACCATGACTACTGGGCGCTTGGTGACATCGTGTACGGCTTTCACCTTGTCAGCGGGCAGACACCCAGCGTACACCTCGTCAACATGAAGCTGATCAGCAATGTACGCAGCCGTCGCTTGTTCATCTCCTGTCACCATCAAGATCCGCCCGATCTTCTGAGATCGCAACCGCTCAATAGTCACCGGAGCATCCGCCCTAAGTTCGTCGCGCAAAACAAGATACCCAGCGTACTTCCCGTCGGCAGCTATGTGAACAGCCAACTCCCCGGGGGTGAGATCGGGATCCGCCACCTCAATGCCAAGGTGCTCCTCGATAAAAACCTGCTTCCCGACAACAACAACTGTGCCGTCTACGGTCGCAGTCACCCCGTTCGCTGTGGTTTCCACGACATTCTCCGGCATCGGAGGTGCGATCCCGCGGGCCTGTGCGCCGTCAACAATAGCCCCAGCAAGTACGTGAGACGACGCCTGCTCCACCCCAGCAGCAAGGCGAATCACGCTGTCAGCATCAAGATCACCGGCAGGGCGGATATCAATCAAAGTCGGCGCGCCGCGGGTCAGCGTACCTGTCTTATCGAAAGC
>WQYJ01000202.1 GCA_009781325.1 Propionibacteriaceae bacterium
AGAACACATGCCCTGGCAGAAAACCTATGTCCATGACATTGCCCGGCGCGAAGCATTAGCGAATTTCTGCGAGAACACCATGGGGTTCACACCGATGTCTGTCATCGACCTGAACGTACCAGTGACTGGGCTGAGCGGGGTCGCCTTCGTGATCCCCGATGCCGTACCTCCGGGCTCCGGCGGTTTCCATCGGGTCTATCTCAAGCAAATGCTCTTGGGTTCCCGAGTTTCAGGTCTGGTTCCCGAATGGGCTTTCTTTGTTCGCTGTACGATCAACGCCACAGGGTTGGCGCCCACGGCATCCCGCGAGCAGCTCTATAGTGACGATGCGTTGCTAGCTACCCAGGAAGCTCTGGCTGACCAGGTACGAAGCTGGGTTGTGGAAACCCTGTCGACTCCCACGGCCCTGGCGAAAGAGTTCGTCCACACCCACCACCTGGCTCTGAGGTCACTGTCGCTGACTGATGATGTTGTCTTGGATCTCTCCGCTGAAGTACTGCCGTACGAAACAACTGACGGAGTTCTGACTTTGCGCGAGATCATGGATCAGCAAGGTGAGGTGGTTTACACCGAGTCCTTGGAGGAGTTCCGCAGGGTTGGGCCTGTGGCCCGCGCTCAGGGGATGTTCTTGGTGAATGCCGGATATGTCTACGATGCTGATCTGCTGGCGAAGCTGGCTACCCGTCCGACATGGAAGGTGCGGCCATTGTCCTCGGCGGATATCTCCCAGGTTCTCTCGGAGATCGAACCGGTGCGGGAACTGGAGATTATCGATCAGGTCAGTGCTGCTTCTGAAATCCTGGAGCCGCTGGACATTCAGCCGGTCGTACGATGCTTCGAACCTGAGGGACTCCCGGCGATGATCCTCGAAGACCCCAGTGCAGAACTCGGGGTTCACCCCAGCGCAGAACTCATCGGTGAAGACGATGTCTGGAATGAAGTGCTGGAGGAATTCATCAGTCCCAATGAGCGCACCCGCCAGATCATCTTCAACGACACCAATCCAACAGTACGCCGCTGGCTGTCTTTGGATCCTCATGCCGCCTTCTTCAAGGCTGGCTTGCAGTCGATGTATGTCTCTGCTGTCCTGCTTTCCGGGGAACCTTTGCGGTCCCGGGAGGCTGAGATGATGAATGACTCCCTGGAGACCTTCCTGAAATGGGGGCTTCCCGTGGAGGGAGGCGATGATGGGTCGATCAATAGCTGAAGCCACGATGGCTGTGGGGAGGGTACGGGCAATGCCGTTTGGGCGAGCCCGCGCTGAAGCAGCCGCGCAGCAGGCCCGCCTCATTGAAGTAGAGGGTCCCGATGAGGTTCTGGCCTATGCCCTGGAGTCACTGGTTGAGGCGCTGACCTGGATGGGGGAGTCCGACAAAGCTCTTGTGCCGTTTATTAGGCTCCTTCGGTGGTGGGATACCCATCCTGAGCATTTCGACACAGGGGATCAGAACATATTGTTCTGGGAGTTCGGCTGGATCATCAATGATCTGTCGCGCACAGCGAGCGTACCTATCGAGCGCGTGGACCGTACCCTCGACGACATGGAGCGCCGATTCCGATTGGCGAACAGAGGGATGGAACGTGTCTGGAATTGCCGGCTTGAGTGGGACATGATCCGGGGCAGCGAGTCTTTAGAGAAAACCTTCACCACCTGGCTGACGATGCCCATCGATGAGGAGGATTCCTGTCCTGCCTGTCACAAGGAGCATCACGCGAATTATCTTATCGAGACCGGTGACTTAGTCGGTGGGGCGGCTGTTTTGGAAACGGCCCTGTCCTCGGAACTGAAGTGTTCGCGCGAACCGGCGTCGATCCTGTCGATGTTGGTGTGGACCTATATGCAGTTGGGCCAGTTTGAGGAAGCTGAAAATGTGCTCCCGAAGGCTTTAGCGGAGATGAAGTCCGCCACCTCGATGAGCATACTGGTGTCGCAGTCCCGGCTCTTTGAGTCGCTTGCTGCCGGGCGAAACCCGGAGAAAGCCTTGTCGCTACTCAACAAGATCGAAGAGGGCGTGGCAACTGCCACCCAATACATTCGGCTTGAGACCCTTCGCCACCTATTGGTCGGGGCGCAATGCCTGGTGGAACAGGGGTGCTCAGAGCAGGAGATTGAATCGAAGTTTGCCTCGACGATCGCCGAGTTTGCCTCGGTTGTTGACCAGCAAGCCCAAGAACTCTCGGATCTCTTTGACGCCCGTCATCAAACGAACACCCAGGCCCTGCGATTGGCCCGAGTGAGAGCCCAGAGGTCTACTTCTCATGTGCTGAAACTCGAACAGGTTGAGCTCACTGAATCTCAGGGCAGTACTCATATGATCGCTGCATTCCGCGACAAAGAAACTGACCTAGAAACCTGGACGAGGGCTGAAAGAGCCTTCAAGAAGAAGAATCACAAGCTGGCAGCGTCGCTGTATCGTGTTGCGGCAGATGAGGCTGAGAAAGATGCACGCTTGGCAGAAGCTGGGTGGTGCTGGGCAGAAGCAGCCCGCAACACCCAAGCCTTGGGCGAAACAATGAAAGCGTCCCGGGACTATGTTCAAGCTCAGATCCGCCTAAAGGCAGCGGGCATCTCCTTGGAGGAGATTGCCCCGATGTTCATCGCGTGGGCTCCAGCGGTCGACGAGCAGGACTACCGTACCTTCGTTGACTTGGCTTTACAGGATTATCCGACTCCAGCCAAGCCCGCATGCGCGGATGAGATCGAGGATTTCTTGGGCATGATTTTAGCCGAGTCCATGGTCCACTCACCCTTGATGAGGAAGTACGTCCTCGCGCGGGCGAATCTGACAGACGCAGTAGCGCGGGTGATGGCAACCTGGGGGGATGCTGCTGATAAGGAATCTGCGATGGTGATGGCCCAAGAGTCGGCGACTCGTTTTTCGACGCTGGGGCGTACCGATGCCGCTGCTCACTCGTGGTGGCTGGCTGGGAAGATCGCGGCTCATTTGGATAATGTGAATGCTGATGCGAACTATTCCATGGCCCTGCAGGGGTTCAAATCAACCGGTCAGCGTAATGAGGGGATAGGCGCGCAGGCTGCCCAGGACTATGCTGATTATTTGACGAAAGCGGGGCGAGCCAAGAAAGCGCGTAAGGTTCTTAATTCATGGGCGCAGAAGGAGGAGTGATGGGCTATTTTATGAAGCCGGAAGAACAGGGTTCTGAGCTTGCTCCTTTGACTACTGGACGTGTGACAGCGTGTATGGATGCTCATAATTGGCATTATGAAGTTGCTGAAGACGGCGATGTCGGAGGCTGGTGGGACGGCTTCTGGTTCGTATTCTCCTTCCGGGGAAAGTCCAAGGAGATCTTCTTCACCCACGCAGTATGGAACCGCGGCGTACCCATGGACGAGTTCACCCAAGTAGTGCTTTATGCGAATGAATGGAATGCCGAACACCTGTGGCCCATGTTGAGCGTACGCGAACGCGACGAACAAATAGCAGTACTAGCAGACTTCTCCGTCGACTACTCCTACGGCCTCACCGACGAACAACTAGACCTCCACATCCGCTGCGCCATAGATACCATGGTCTCCGCCCTAACCTGGATGGACACCAAGTACCCCACCTACGCCAACAACTAACCCCCGGTCATCCTGCCGCCAGGCAGGACCCCCGGCAGCCGACGTAGGGACTGTGGTAGAGAAGACTTAAAAAAGTCCACACATCGGCTGCCGGGGGTCCTGCACTCCGCTACGGAATTTGTCAACCTTGTTGAGACAGTTTGATGTCAGAGTTTAATGAGTGTCTTCTTGTTCGTCGGGTTTGTTGATCCA
>WQYJ01000203.1 GCA_009781325.1 Propionibacteriaceae bacterium
CGGTGATCACGACGTCATTGATCTCCCTCCGAAAGACCGCGACATCGCGATGGTCTTCCAGAACTATGCTCTCTATCCGCACATGACCGTTGAAGACAATATGGGCTTCGCACTGAAGATGCAGAACGTACCCAAGGCAGAGCGTCACGAGCGCGTCATGGAAGCCGCCAAGCTCCTCGGATTGGAAGACTTCCTCAACCGCAAGCCAAAGGCACTTTCCGGCGGTCAGCGTCAGCGCGTCGCCATGGGCCGTGCAATCGTACGCCAGCCGCGCGTCTTCCTCATGGATGAGCCGCTGTCGAACCTCGATGCCAAGCTGCGAGTCTCCACTCGTACGCAGATCGCGGCACTCCAAAAGCGCTTGGGTGTTACCACTGTCTATGTCACTCACGACCAGGTTGAGGCTATGACGATGGGTCATCGTGTGGCGGTGATGAAGGATGGCGTGCTTCAGCAGGTCGATACTCCTCTGAGTCTTTACGATGCTCCAGCTAATCTCTTCGTCGCAGGTTTCATTGGCTCGCCGGCTATGAACCTTATCAGCGGCCAAATCGTCGATGGCGGTGTCCAGATTGGTGACTTCGTCATGCCCGTTGATCGTGAGATCCTCAAGAAGGCTCAGGGGGAACAAAGACTCACTGTCGGCATCCGTCCCGAGAACTTCCACGTCGATGACGCAGGTATTGCTGTCGATGTCTCCGTCGTTGAGGAACTGGGCTCAGACACATTCCTCTATGGCAATCTCGTCGGCTCCAGCGAAGACGACAAATACACTGGTCAGCCGATCGTTGCCCGTATCTCAGCACGTCATACTGCGCGCGAGGCAGGCCTTGTTCGCCTGAATGCTGATCCCGCGACAGTCCATGTCTTCTCCGAGGAAACTCAACTTCGTATCTCCTAGTCACCTTGGTCATTAGATGCCTAGATTCATCTCGGCGACAGCCGATTCCAATCTGCTGGACCTGCCCTGGAATACTCCCCTGGAGCAGTGGCCTGTGGACTTGCTGGTTGCTCTGCCTCGAGGTCTGTCACGCCATGTGGTCAGATTCATTCAGGTGGGCGACAGTGTCTATGCTGCCAAGGAGTTGTCTGAACACCTTGCTCACCGCGAATTCCGTCTGCTCCAGACCCTTAATCGGCTCGGCGTACCTGCCGTAGAACCGGTGGGAATCGTGACCGAGCGCCGGGACCCCGATGGAAACGGACTCGACCCTATTCTGCTGACAAACCACCTGCAGTTCTCCCTGCCGTACCGCTCCCTGTTTTCTCCGGGAGTACGCCCAGAGACCGTACTTCGCCTGCTCGACGCGATGGTCGTACTGGTTGCTCGGCTGCATCTGATCGGCTTTATGTGGGGTGACATTTCTTTGTCGAATGTGTTGTTCCGTCGTGATGCTGGGGCTTTCGCTGCCTATCTGGTCGATGCTGAGACCGGTGAGATGCATCCATCTCTCAGTGATGGACAGCGCCGCGGGGACATGGAGATCGCGCGTACGAACCTCTTCGGTGACTTCATGGATCTCCAGGCGGGCGGAATGCTGCATCGCAGTTTTGACCCGCAGTTGCTCGTCGAAAACAGTTTGACCCGTTACAGGGAACTCTGGTTGGAACTGACTGGAGTGGAAGAGTTTTCAGGGTCCAACGCTGACCGCATCGAGGGACGCGTGAGAAGGCTGAATACTCTGGGTTTCGATGTGGCGGAGATGGACATCGTGACAGATACAGGTGCGTACGTGATCCGGATTCAGCCCAAGGTCGTTGATGCTGGTCATCACCAGCGTCGACTGATGAGGCTCACCGGTTTGGATACCCAGGAGAACCAGGCTAGGCGCCTGCTGAATGATCTGGATACCTATCGGGTTCAAACAGACCAGACTCGTGTAGAGGAGTCCATCGTCGCTCACCGCTGGATGACCGATGTGTTCACCCCGGTGATGGCAGCCGTACCTGTGCATCTGCGTGCAAAAAGGGAACCCGCTCAACTCTTCCACGAACTGCTCGACTACAGGTGGTATATGTCTCAGCGCGAGCACCGCGACGTACCTTTAGTTGAGGCTGTCGGGGGGTATGTCCGCGATGTGCTGGATCAGCTTCCCGATGAGGAGATGAGCCAGGAGTCGGTCATAGCAGCCGATGGCCGCCAGCTTGTCAACCCCTATGATCCTACCCAGGGATTCATCGATGATGACGAGGAGCCACCGTACGACCCTTGGGAGGACGGTAATATATGACCCATGCCATTGACTCTGTACTGCACCTCCGCTAGGGCAAAAGTGCCCTTCGAACCCCTGGTTGAAGGGCAGGTATCGATCTACTGCTGCGGACTCACAGTACAAGCCGTGCCGCATCTCGGGCATCTCCGCAAAGAGATTGCTTTCGACGTTCTGCGCAAATGGCTGACTGTGTCGGGGTACGAGGTGACCCTGGTGACCAATGTCACCGACATCGATGACAAGATTCTCGCGAAGGCTGCCCAGCGCGGTGTTCAGTGGTTTGCCCATGCCTATGAGATGGAGAATGAACTGCATCGTGCCTACGCTGCTCTGGGGATCACCCCTCCGACCTATGAGCCTCGCGCGACCGGGCATGTGCCGGAGATGATCGAGCTAATCCAGCAGATCATCGATCGCGGTTATGCGTACGTTGCTTCCGATGGTTCCGGGGATGTCTACTTCGATGTACGGTCCTGGCCGGAGTACGGCGAATTGTCCGGGCAGAAGATCGACGATATGGAACCCGCAGAAGATGCTGACCCTCGCGGCAAGCGTGATCCCCGAGATTTCGCCTTGTGGAAGGGGTATAAGCCGAGCGAGCCGATCATTGCGTCCTGGCCAACTCCCTGGGGACGCGGTCGTCCCGGTTGGCACTTGGAGTGCTCCGCGATGGCAGGAAAGTATCTTGGTGACCAGTTCGATATCCACGGCGGCGGGATCGATCTAAAGTTCCCTCATCATGAGAACGAATTGGCGCAGTCCAAGTCTGCTGGGCGCGGTTTCGCCAGGTATTGGATGCATAACGCCTGGGTGACCGCTGCGGGCGAAAAGATGAGCAAGTCTTTGGGCAATGGGCTGATCGTCACTGAGGTGACCAAGAAGTATCCGCCCAGGGCCGTACGCCTGTATCTTGTCGCGCCGCACTATCGCTCGACAATCGAATATTCCGAAGGCTCCCTCGATGAAGCCGTCGCGGCATTGGCCCGCGTGGATTCCTTCGTCAGTCGTGCCAAAGCCCTCGGTGTTGACCCAGCACCAACTCAACTTCCCGATAAGTTCGTAGACGCCATGAATGACGACCTAGGAACCCCCGCAGCCTTCGGCGTACTCTATGACCGAGTTCGCGACGGCAACCGGGCACTAGAAGCATCAGACACCGCAGAAGTTGCTGCGGCATTGTCGCAGGTAGAAGCAATGCTAGACGTCTTCGGCCTGAGAACCGACGACCCCATCTGGGGAACTCAATCCTCCAACCTGGAACCCGTAGTAGACGGCCTAGTAGCAGCCTTACTCTCCCAACGAGACGCCGCCCGTACCCGCAAAGACTACGCCACCGCCGACACCATCCGAGATGAACTATCCAACCTAGGCCTCACCATAGAAGACACCCCCCAAGGCCCCCGCTGGACCTTGTAAACCGTACCAAGGGGCCTGGAGGCTGTTGCATGAATCATGTTTCGGCGCTGAAGCCCCGGATCGGGCGATCCGCGTCTCCCATATGTTGGGGTAGTGGGTCCACCACAACCCCAACATATGGTTTTGCGTCTCATCCCGCC
>WQYJ01000204.1 GCA_009781325.1 Propionibacteriaceae bacterium
CAACTGAGCATGGTCACAGGAAGGCGCGTTCGATGGAGGTGGTACATCATTGCCAGGCACGGTTTCACTAGGAGATCCCGAGGTCGTGTTTCCGGGGTTGTCATCCGGAATGTCGGGTGAACTGCATCCACCAAGAATAAGGACAGCACCGGCTACAAGTGCAACTGCAAAGGGTGTAAGAGATATTTTCACCATATCGACTTTACTCTTCGATCCCACCAGCCGACCCTGTCATTCCCGCATTCTGAGATACGTAGGAACCGTGCAGACGGGCCAACGTGCCATGGGGCCAGGCCCTGGGGCGTTTGAAATAGAGCTGGGGGTGAAGCGATTGACGCGTTTTATTGTGTCTGACATAATATCTTTGTGCCTCTGATCTTCTCCCCCAAGGCGGATAAGCATGGTGTGCCACGAAAGTCCACTTGGTACGTTGTCATGACTACTCAACCTATGACATTCATCACAAACTGGGGAGAGGAAGGATGCTGGTATACAGGAGTTGATGAACGCGGAGTGGAACTCGAAATAGGTACGGTACGGCGCGGCGCAGATGAGCTTGTCGTCCACGCAATGCCCACAGTACACCGCCACAGGGACAAGAAATGAGAACGATGATGGAACCGAAAATGACTAGGCAAGAAGCACTTGATACTCTCGCAACCATGAGCAACAACGACTTTCCTACCGTTTCTCCAGAAGACGACATTGATGACAAGTGCGTAGCCTCACTGATCGCAGACGCATATCGCCTCTCAGCCGGACGACCCTCTCTTTCCTCACCAGGAAAGCACTCCCCCCGCCTCAACTTTCGGGTCCCTCAGACTGTGAAGGACCGGCTCACTGAAGTAGCCCTCGAACAAGACCGGCGTGAGTCTGATATCGCTCGCGAAGCTCTTTATGAATACCTAGGAATCGCCGCATAACCCAGGCCCCTTGGCACGTTTTCGGCGCGGGTGCTAGAACTCAATGCGAACGTCAACGGAACCATCGCTGTTTTCAGCCATGTAGGTGACCGTGGCGCCCGGAGTCTCCTTTGTGATGCGGAGATTCTTGCGATCCTTATAGTACCTCGTCGAAACCGATTGGCCGACACTGCTAAGGATGCCTTCGAGGGAGATCCCTTTTCGGGGATTGTCGTGGTTCGGATAGATGGCTTCGCAACCAAGCTTGTCGATCCGCCAGACGTGAACACCCTCCAAGCCAAGCTCCCCCACGGGAGCATCGAATCCTTCTCCGGTACGGTACTCGACAATGAAGTACTGATCAGGATCGGCGGTGGTCAGAATGGCAGGTTGGTACTGATCAGATGTCGATGGATACAGAGTGACAACTGATGAATGGGTGACAACCTCCGGGGTAGTCCAACCGTAAATGATCTTATAGAAGGGATTGATGTGTGCGGCACCGTACTTCTCGGAGGAATAACTCGACATGAGGTCGGAGTCATAAGACCCGAACTGGTAAACATCAATCGCGCCCAAGGTATGGGCCAGTTCGTGAACGATTGTCCCCCATGAAGAATCGAAGTTGATGTGCGCATAGAGCGTGAACTGGTCAAGCCCAAACGAGAGCGGCGTCCAGTCAACATTTTCAAAGTTATAAGTTGGGAAAATGCAGAGCACCTTGCTCGTGGCGTACCACTGTGAGTTTCGATCCCACTGGGCGGCATCGAAGTAGTCTATGAGAACCTGTGAGTAGTTGTCTTGGTTGACGCCGGGCGCGACGAAGTCATCCAGAACCAACCCACGTTGAACCAGACCTTCAAAGACTCCCATCATGTCGTAGTTGAACTCAAAGAAGGGCCATTCGGGATGTAGTCCTTGCTCGTCTGAATAGTCCTTGTCGAGAGAGAAGCTGTAAACACCAGTTGAGTTTCCATCCAGTAAGACCGGTTGAAAGTAGAATCGGTCACCCGACATTTCCCGATAGTAGTCGTTCACACTCGCAGTACCATCCTCGAGCGTACCGGTCCCGAAAATGAGATCAGACCAAAGCTGCTCAACCTCACGTGGGTCCGCCTCGTTGGAGCCATTGTTGTAATTAAGTACGAGTACGAGAAGCTTCGCTGGTTCTACCTGCTGTGGTAAGTCAGTGAAATACAAATCCTCTACGGTGAACACTCCGTTCGCCTGCGGTGTCTTCTCAGGAAAGCCATCTTGCGTGCTACATGACACCAACCCAATACAAAGTACGGCAATAGCTAGTCCGCTAATAAAGGAACGTCTCACCTCGTCTATTGTATGCCACGGGGCCAGGGTTGTTTGGGCTGATTCAACGTTATTCAGCTCGAGGAATTATTCTTTGACAGCCCCACCGGTAGTGTTCATGATTCGCTTCTGGAAGATGAGGAAGAGCGCTGCCACCGGGATTGTCATTAGGGTCGCAGCTGCCAACTTCAGTGGGTACTGGTTACCAGCCCCTAGACCGCCACCAGCCAGTTGAGCGACACCTTTGGTTAAGTTAACCAGATCAGGACTGGACGAGGCGACAATGAAGTGTGACAGTTCATTCCACGAACCTTGGAAGCTTAAGATGATGATCGTGATCAGGGCTGGTCGAGCCATCGGTAAGACAACTGACCAGAAGATTCGGAAGGTGCCAGCCCCGTCGATGCGGGCAGCTTCTTCAATGGCGACCGGGATGGATTCAAAGAAGTTTTTCATGATGAAGACACCAGCAGCGTCAACAAGTAATGGGATGATTAAACCAAGGTAGCTGTTGTAGATGCCAAGCTGTCGGATAATGAGAAACTTCGGGATCAGCAGGACTACGCCTGGTACGGCCATGACCCCGACCACTAGTGTGAAAAGTACGTTGCGGCCTAGGAAGTTCATGCGCGCCAGCGCGTACCCAGCCATTGAGTTGAAAAGAACCCGTCCGGCAGTCACACAGAGGGTAACGATGACTGAATTGGCGAACCACCGCGGAAAGGCTGATTTTGAAAACAGAGTGCTGTAAGCCGTCAATACCCAGTTGTCTGAGAGCAAGGATAGGCCTGCTCTGGTAGCTTCCTGATCAGTTTTGAATGAGTTGGCTAGCTGGACAGCGAATGGGAAGAGATAAATCGTTGCCATGATGACGAGAACGCCGAAGAAGATCCAGCGTGATCGGTTCGAGCCTTCACCGGCGAAACGCAAACCTTGTCTCATGACTTAGCCACCTTTTGGCGTCGGGGTTTCTCGTCAGCCAGGTCGGCCAGTCCCAGCACCCTTCGCTGAATCAGAGTGAAGATAATGATGATGGCGAACAAGACGAAGGAGATGGCCGCACCACGTCCCCATTGCTGATCAACAAAAGCTGATTGGTAAGACAAGAATGCCGGTGTCAGAGTGGTTTTAGCCGGATTACCATGACCGGCGACGTACATCTGGTCAAAGACCTGCCAGGTGCCAATTGTGCCTAGGGTAATGACAGTGAAAACAGTCGGACGCAGCATCGGGATGGTGATGTGCCAGATCCGTTTCCAGGTCGAGGCGCCGTCGACCAGGGCAGCCTCCTCTGTCTCTTCGCCGATTGCTTGAAGGGCGGCTAAAAAAAGCAGCATGAAAGTGCCGGAGGTTGTGAAGACTGCCATCAGGATGAAGGCACACATGGCAATTGATGGTCCGGCTAGCCATTCTCGAATCGTGATGCCCAACACTGTGGCGGCGTTTGGATCAGGCATGCCTGCCTGGACGCCGAAGATGACGTGGAAGAGTCCGCGGGGATCATTGAACCAGTTCGGCCCTTCAATAGTCAGTTTTTTCAGGACGGCGTTAATGGCACCTGA